>JAOZLO010000218.1 GCA_029934775.1 Desulfocapsaceae bacterium | reverse complement strand
ACAACGATATCCACATGGCCCATGGTGATAGGATCAAAAGTACCGGGATATACAGCAACAGTTGATTTAACACCGTTTTTTTCACTCATTTGACATTACTCCTGTCGGGAAGTTTTTTCATAAAACGAAAACGTGGCCTCGCCGTAGGTTCGTTTATCTACGAGCACAATATTTGAACAGCCGGCTGGAAGAGTAACGTTAAATCGCTCTTCTATAACCAGCATCCCGTCTGATGATAAAAGGTTACTGCTGTTTAGCAGATTAATTATATTAATGGAAAGGTTTTTTGAGTATGGCGGGTCAGCAAAAATCAAATCAAATTCAGAGATTAATTTTTTTGGGAGCTTATTCAGAGGCAGGCCGCGTGTTAAATCATGTCGTATTACACGGAGCTCGCAGTCACCGGTATACCCGGCATGACAGCGCAGGATATTTTTTTTCAGTATTTTCAGGGCTGTCTTGTCATTGTCCACAAAAATAACGTATCCGGCATCTCTGCTGAATGCTTCCAGCCCAACCGCCCCTGTTCCCGCAAAAAGATCCAGAACATTTGCCTGTCGGATACGATCCCCCAGTATACTGAAAAGTGCTTCCCGGGCGCGATCGGAAGTGGGTCGGATAGCGGACGTCTGTTCCGCAGGTGCTATAAGTTTCTTTCCTCTAGCTGTTCCACTTATAATTCGCAAGGCTGATTTAACCGAGATACCCCAGGATTGATTCTCCGGCACGAACCTTCTGCCCGGACTGTACGATAATCTCCGTGTCAAGGGGGAGGTACAGGTCGACTCTGGAACCAAATCTGATAAGGCCGTAGCGTTTCCCCTTGTCCGCATGATCACCAGGTTCCAGCCAGCAGATGATCCTGCGGGCAATGAGCCCTGCCACCTGGACAAAGGCGAGTTTTTTGCCGTCTGAGGTGGTGATGACAGTTGCGCAATATTCGTTCTGCAGGGCACTTTTTTCACTGTCTGCCGAGTAAAATTTGCCGGGAGAATAGATGATTTTTTCAACCTTCCCACTAAAGGGGATCCGGTTCACATGAACATTGAACACATTCATGAAGATCGATATTTTGTAGGCTTTGTCAGCTGTGAATCTATCGTCGTCGACCTTTTCAACTAAAAGAATTTTTCCATCGGCAGGAGATACCAGGCTATTTTCCTGCGGTGGAATAAACCGTTCAGGATCTCGGAAAAAGCTGAGAACAAAGATTGTCAGTACGAGAAAAACAGCCGCCGGGATCAGCAGATCCAAGAGCGCAAAAATCAAAGTACAAAAAACTACGATGCCAATAAAAGGATATCCCTCTTTGGCAACGGGAACTTGAGGTGTCAGCATAATAGTGCCTTAAATGCAGGGGATTAGACAAGCAGCATTTCAGTAGTAGGTTTGCCTGCGGGGACCATAGGGTAGACCCCTTCCTCTCTTTCAATCTTGAAATCCATAACGACTACATTATCTGTTGCAAGTGCTTCTTTGATAACCGGAATTACTTCATTTTTGGTGGATGCCCGAAGCCCGACAGCCCCGAATGCTTTAGCAAGATCAATAAAATCCGGGACAACATCCATGACAGTGGAGGCATATCTGCTCTCGTAAAAAAGTTCCTGCCACTGCCTTACCATGCCCAGAAAATTATTATTTAAAATTGCAATCTTTATGGGGCAGTTGTATTGCCTCGCAGTTGCAAGTTCCTGAATATTCATCTGGATTGAGCCATCGCCTGCAATATCGATGACTGTCTTGTCCGGAAAGGCCATTTGTGCCCCTATTGCCGCAGGCATTCCATAACCCATGGTTCCCAATCCTCCTGAAGTTAAAAATCTCCGTGGGGTGTTGTACCTGTAAAACTGGGCCGCCCACATCTGGTTTTGTCCAACTTCAGTGGTTATTATGGCATCGCCTCCGGTGAGGAGATCAAACTGTTCCACGACATACTGGGGCTTGATAATCTCACTGTCATCTATATAGGAGAGGGGATGTTTTTCTGTCCATTCTCTGATCTGTTCCAGCCATGGTTCAACACGGGCAGAATTTTTTTCAGGATTAAAACTGGATTCTTTGTCAAACCAGCTGTTCATGGCAGAAAGTGCATTTTTACAATCTGCCTCGATAGGGACGTCAACCTTTACATTTTTACTTATTGATGTGGGATCAATATCAATATGGATGATCCTTGCATTTGTCGCAAAATCATCAAGCTTACCGGTTACGCGGTCATCAAATCTTGCGCCGACAGAGATCAGCAGGTCACATTTGGCAACGGCCATATTTGCCGTGTAAGTGCCATGCATCCCCAGCATCCCCATCGATAATTCATGGTTGCCGGGAAATGCTCCCAGCCCCATCAGGGTCATGGTAACAGGAATAGTAAGCCTGGTTGCAAGTTCTGTAAGTTCCCTGTTTGAATCGGAGAGAATGACACCGCCACCGACATAGAGGACCGGTGTCCTGGCCTCCATTATCATCCTGCATGCTTTATCAATCTGGCCGGGATCGGGGGCATAGGTTGGTTGATAGTTTGGTATGCTTACAGGTGCTTTAGGCGGGTAGGTGAGTGTACTGGCCATGATATCTTTGGGAAGGTCGACCAGGACCGGTCCGGGACGCCCTGAACGGGCGATATGGAAAGCCTCTCGAAGAGTTGAAACCAGGTCGTCAAGCGTGCTCACAAGGTAATTGTGTTTTGTACAGGGCCTGGTAATACCGACAATATCTACTTCTTGAAAAGCATCATTTCCAATAAGGTGCCGTGGTACCTGGCCGGTCAGGATGACCATGGGGACTGAGTCCATATAGGCTGTTGCAATTCCAGTTACACCATTGGTTGCACCCGGTCCCGAGGTCAGAATAGCAACACCTACCTCTCCTGTAGCCCTTGCCATTCCGTCGGCGGCGTGGACTGCAGCCTGCTCGTGACGAACCACCACATTTGTCAAATTAGAATCCATTACCGCATCAAAAAGATCGAGGACAGCCCCCCCGGGATATCCAAATATTGTCTTAACGCCTTCTTCTTCAAGACATTTGACTACTGCCTGGGCGCCGGTAATTTTCCCCATTAATTTTTTTCCTTATGAAAAATTTGAAAATTGGATGTGTTGCCCTTCGGGAAAGGGAATCTCATTGGAAGAAAAAATATATAGGTGAAAACTCTATATGTCAACCAGCAAAACCTGTCAGAGCAATAGTGCAGGAAAAAAACAGAGTAAATGGAAAAGCACTCAAACCCGCTTGACAATTATGTGAACTGCTGTATACATAAATACTATTGATACAGACGGATAAAACTAAAAGGTACAGACAGAATGAAAAATACTCCCCTCTCTCTACTATTGGGTCTACTTATTACGACCGTGGCTGATGCGGGGGAGGTATAGTTAAGATAGAGTAAACTATACAGAACTTGAAGGGCCGCGGTTGAAAAATCGTGGCCCTTTTTTTTTGTTTTTTGAAATGATAAAAAAACAATTTAGTAAAAACCTGAAATTTTCGATGGCTGAATAGGTGGAGAATTTCTACGAAGCCATCAAAAAGGAGTAAATAATGAATCCAGAATTAGTTAAAAAATATCGTCCATATCCACCTGTTGATTTGCCCGATCGTACCTGGCCGGGAAAAATAATTACCAAGGCACCAACATGGTGCAGTGTCGACCTCCGTGATGGTAATCAGGCACTTATCCAGCCGATGAGTCATGAAAAAAAAATGGAGATGTTCAAGATGCTGCTGGAGATCGGTTTTAAGGAAATTGAGGTTGGTTTTCCTTCAGCCTCAGAGCTTGAATTCGAGTTCACCAGAACTCTAATCGAACAGAACCTGATCCCCGATGATGTATTGATCCAGGTCTTGACCCCTGCACGTGAAAGTTTGATCAAAAAAACCTTCGAGTCGGTAAGAGGCGCAGGTAAGGCGGTTATTCATCTCTATAATTCCACCTCTACACTGCAGCGCAGGACCGTCTTTCATATGAGCAGAAAAGAGATAGTTGAGCTTGCTGTTTTCGGTGCAAAACTTATAAAGGAGGAGGCCGCCAGGTTTCCGGAAACAAAATATATTTATGAATATTCCCCTGAAAGTTTCACCGGAACAGAGCTGGAATTTGCTCTTGAGATATGCGAGGCGGTAAAAGATACCTGGCAGCCGACTCCCGAAAATAAAATGATTATCAACCTGCCCGCAACGGTGGAGATGTCAAGCCCCAACATTTACGCTGACCAGATAGAGTGGTTCTGTAACAAAATTTCAAACCGGGATTCTATTATCCTGAGTTTACATGCGCATAATGATCGTGGGTGTGCAGTTGCCGCCACTGAACTCGCCCTTATGGCAGGAGGAGAGAGGGTGGAGGGGACTCTCTTTGGCAACGGTGAGAGAACCGGCAATGTGGATATAGTAACCCTCGCTCTGAACATGTTTACCCAGGGAGTAGACCCTGGGCTGAACATGGGAAATATTAACGAATTGATTGATATTTATGAGAGAGTAACCCGCCTGACAGTTCACCCCAGGCAGCCCTACGCAGGTGAGCTCGTATATACAGCTTTCTCTGGCTCCCACCAGGATGCCATTAACAAAGGAATGGAACAGTATGAATCTTCAGATCATGACGTGTGGGAGGTACCCTATCTGCCGATTGACCCGTCTGATGTAGGAAGAACATATGAGTCTGTTATTCGGATCAACAGCCAGTCGGGCAAAGGCGGAGTGGCCTATGTCCTTGATAAGGATTATGGTTTTAAAATGCCGAAAGATATGCATCCTGAAGTTGGGAAAATTATCCAGGTGGTAACAGAAATAGAAGGCCGGGAGTTGAGGCATGAAGAAATTTACCAGGCATTTCATGATGCATATCTTGCACCGCAATCACCGTATGAACTGAAAACTTTTCATGTGAATAAAAGACATATCGCTGCAAGCAAGAATGACTCTTTTGCCGATGTGGAATCCACCCTGCTGGTAAATGGTGAAGAAAAGACCATCTCCGCCACAGGTAATGGGCCTCTGGATGCTTTCTGTACCGCGTTGAAGACCGAAATAACGGGGGATTTTCGTCTACGCAACTATCACGAGCACGCCTTGAATGGTGGCTCAAGCGCCCGGGCCGCCGCCTATATTGAAATTGAATATCCTGACGGGGATGTAAAATGGGGAGTTGCAGTTGATACAGATATTATTATCGCCTCGGTAAAGGCTGTTTTGAGTAGCTTGAACAGGATGAAGTAAAGAGCGACAGGGCTCAAGTCTGCTCAATAGCAGACTTGACCTCTTTTGTCTTCTGTTTCCTTGTCCTTGACAGACAGCCTTCCGGTAGCATAAAATTCAATTAAAGGGACTATTCAGATCGGAGTTTGCATTTACCTGTCAAAGTTATTCTGTCCCAGGTCTGTAAAAAAAAGATAAAGCCAAACCTGTCGTAAGACAGGGACGGAAAGCCACGGCTCCCCG
>JAOZLO010000217.1 GCA_029934775.1 Desulfocapsaceae bacterium | reverse complement strand
ACCAAAATAACTAAAGGCAAAAGAACTGGCTCCCGGAGCAGGGGCGCCAACATTTTTAAATTTCAAGGGTCCTCTAACCTGATCGTATATTGCATAATTGGGTGTTATATCAACGGTTCCCAGGACGCTTCCCGAGTTATCAAGAAAATTCATCTTCACTACTAACTTTTCCAGTCTATCAAAAGACATGAGAACCCGGTCATGTATAGTTACCGTACCGGATATTACAGGTTCAGCACTCTTTTGCGAAATTGAATAGTTGATATCCAGATGTTTTCCCTTCCACTCCGCTTCTCCAACACCGTCTTCCTGAAAATCAATTCTGGCATTTTTCAGTGATGATGAACCTTCTTCGGGAACCAGGTAATTACGACAGCCGGGAAGAAAAATAATACAGGCAGCAAGGAGGAAGGTCACTGCCCTTGCAGGAATATTTGTTATCATTGAGATTTGCCTCGTAAATTTTGAATTTCTCATTTATTTAACTGTTCACCACTGGTACGCACATTAATCGTTATCAGAACTCCAAAAAAGGGAAAACACAACCTTTTTCAATATTTTCTGGTATTCGATTGAAGAATGGTTACTATTGGTCGGAACAACTTAATTGTTCAAGGAAATACTACAGTAACAACAAATCGTAAAGAGGCACCCCTTGACGAAAGAAGAATTTAGTATTGCTCGAAAAAAACTTGGGAAAACACAAAAAAAACTAGCAGAGCTCCTTGGAACGTCACTTAAAACAATCCACAGTTATGAGCAGGGCTGGAGAACAATTCCTGGTCATATCGAACGACAGATTTTTTTCCTGTTGATAAACCAGCGCGGGAAACAAACCACTCTTGTCCCTTGTTGGGAGAAAAAATTATGTACGATAAAAGAGGAATGTCCTGCCTGGGAGTTCCAGAGCGGTCACCTCTGCTGGTTTGTATGTGGAACAAAATGTGATTGCACACACGGTGTTTCACAAAAAGATAAAATTGCAATTTGCAAAAAATGTGACATTTTATCGGGCCTGCTAAAGTAGTCGGCCTGATAACAAGGGAGAAGAGTTAATGCCAATTTACGATTATAAGTGTAACAGCTGCAATAACCAGTTTGAAGTACTGACCACTTCCAGCACTTCTACAGAAGATGTCGTCTGCACGAAATGCAAAAGTAAAGACACAAAAAAAACAATCTCTGCAGGCAGTTACAGACCGAACAGACGATCATCAGTCCCTGCAGGAGCGCTTTCCGGATGTTCTGCTAAATCAGGATTCTCCTGAGGCTGAAAATAAGGTTCCGTGTGAACCTTTATTCCTTTTTGGGCTTGTTGTTTTTCGAGAAATCGTACACCCTCTCGTTTTTTTTCAATAACCCGTATTCTTTTCGGGCGACTTCTTCAAGATACACGGGATCGGTCTGGAGCCTATCTATTTCTGCCTGGAGATCATGATTTTCCAGCTCCAGTTCAGTAATCTCTTTCTCCAGTTGTTCAAGATCGCTATGCTGTCCTTTTAGTAAAAGCAACCCGGCCCCGGGAGAAAATACAACCCACAAAACAGCAGCAAGCACAAATGCCAGGAAAATCTTGATCAGCAACCCTTCCTGCTGAGGAGTGATTTTTTTTGCAGGTTTTTTCATCAGTAGTATAGTTGACATTCGAATGAAAACAAAAAACAGCCTTTGTTCAAATAGTTACGTTGCTTTTAAACAAATATGCCACCCAATTCTCCTCCTGATATATTTTTAGTCAGCAGCTGCCTTGTAGGTCTCTGCACACGCTATGACGGACAGATAAAGCCCGACCATACGTGTATCAAGCGACTGAAAAACAGTATCTGGATTCCCATCTGTCCCGAGCAACTGGGAGGTTTGCCCACTCCGAGAGAAGCGGCTGATATCTCCGGTGGTGACGGCGCCCAGGTACTGTCAGGCCAGGCACATGTCCTCACCAGAAGCGGTTCCGACATAACTGCTCAGTTTATAAAAGGGGCGGAGCAAGTACTGAACATTGCCCAATCACAAAAAATCACCGCTGTTTTACTTAAATCAAAAAGTCCATCCTGTGCTGTCACAGGAATTGTCGGGGTCACTGCTGCTCTCCTCCTCAAACACGGATTTGATGTGCAGGAGTACTAAATTATCTTAATATATCGGAAAACGAAGTTTTTCCGTAAGCAAAAGATAGGCTGAAGGCTGTTTGCCTAAAAGCTTCAGCCTGCCCGAAGGGCATTATGTTCCTACTTGATCCGCATAATCATCAAAATAACAATACCAGACTCATATAACAGATAGAGTGGCCCACCCATCAAAAGCATATTTACCACATCCGGCGTAGGTGTTAAAAGTGCCGACAGAACTGCTATAAGCAGCAATGAATAACGTCTGTTTTTTTCATAAAATCGGCGTGTAAAAACACCTACTTTTGCAAGAAAAACCATAAATATCGGCAACTCAAAAATCAATCCGAATGCCAAAATAAAAAGAGTTGTAAAATTGACAAACTTCCCCACAGAGATAACCGGCTTTAACTCTTCCGAACTGAACCCGAGTAGAAATTTTATACCAAAAGGTAACGTTATAAAATAACAAAAAAAAGTGCCTGCATAAAAAAGCAGACATGTAAAAATAATAAAGAAGAAAAGCTCCCTGCCTGAAACGCCAAACGGTACGCCCATTGCCCGCCATAATACCGTCATCATCCAGGGCATCAATACATACACTGCTGCAAAAAGAGCTAATTTGATATGGGCGAGAAAGGGGCCAGATACAGAAAAAAAATAAAGCTTCTCTGCTAAATGATTCTGTACAAAATGTAGGAGTTGTGGTGAGAGAAGGAAAATAACGCCTGTACAGAGGAAAAGTGAAATTGCCAGGGCACGAATGGATTTACGCAGTTCTGTCAAAAACGTAATAAATGAAGTATGAAAAGCCATTAGTGCCTTATTCTGTAAAAGATGTAATAAAAAACAAGAAACCGTGAGATAGTATTGGAATCAGAAACTCAAGGGTATCACCATGGCACTTATACCCCCTTGTGGGGTGTTAGTGCCTTATTCCATAAAAGCTGTAATAAAAAGAAAAACTTAAACCACAGAGGCCACAGAGAGCACAGAGATTTTTCTCTTTGTCCTCTGTGGTGCGAGAATGTGTCTTTTGGGTTGCAGGCAAAGCCCGCGTTAGAAAATAACAGACAACCCCTCAGATGAAATATAGAAAATGAAGCATTACCACCAATTTCGTCCGACAACATATCAAAAGCATAAAGAAAATGCAATTTGATAGAGGTTGATTTCAACAATCAGTCGTGATAAAAAGTACACATCTCTGCGTCACTCAAAAATTCAACAATACAAGAAAGAAAAATTATGCTCGAACTACGATTTATACGTGAAAATATCGACCTTGTAAAAGAAAAAACATCCCGTCGTGGCATGGAAACAACTCTTTTAGATAAATTTGCTGATATTGACCAGCAACGGCTTGCCATTCTTACAGAAGTTGAAGGTTTAAAGAACAAGAGGAATGTCACTTCCAATGAAATAGCCGTTCTAAAGCGCGGTTCAGAATCTGAAAAGAAAAAAGCTGAACCGCTTATTGCCGAAATGAAAGAGACGAGCAGACGAATTAAAGATCTTGACGCCAGGCTTAACACTATCAAGGAAGAGCTGCACCATATCGTCATGGCCATCCCTAATCTCTGTGACGATGATGTACCTGTCGGTATGGATGACACTGACAATATTGAGATTAGAAAATGGGGTGAAAAACCAACGTTCTCTTTTACACCAAAACCTCACTGGGAGCTTGGCGAAGAACTTGACATTATAAGCTTTGAACAAGCAGCAAAACTCTCAGGAGCCAGGTTTGCACTGCTGAAAGGCTTCGCCTCTAAACTTGATCGGGCACTGACAAATTTTATGCTCGACCTGCATACCCAGAAACATGGGTATACCGAAGTTCTCCCACCTTTTCTGGTAAACAGCGCTTCTATGACTGCCACCGGACAACTCCCTAAATTTGAGGAAGATCTGTTCAAAATTAAAGACTGGGATCTCTACCTTATCCCCACCGCCGAAGTACCGGTAACCAATATCCATAGGGATGAAACACTGAGCGAAAATGATCTACCTGTTAAATACACAGCATATACACCCTGTTTCAGATCGGAAGCTGGCTCCCATGGCAGAGACACCAGAGGACTGATCAGGCAGCACCAGTTCAACAAGGTTGAACTGGTCAAATTTACCAGGCCGGAGACCTCATTTTCAGAACTGGAAAGCCTGCTCCTGGAAGTTGAAACTGTTCTCCAGATGCTTGAACTTCCCTACCGCGTAGTCACTCTCTGTTCCGGTGATCTTGGTTTTTCTGCTGCCAAAACCTATGACATCGAGGTATGGCTTCCAGGTCAAAACTGTTACCGGGAGATTTCCTCCTGCTCAAATTTCCTTGATTTCCAGGCACGCCGTGGGGGAATACGATATCGCCCAAATGGACAGAAAAAAAGCAAACTGGTTCATACCCTGAATGGATCCGGGCTGGCAGTCGGACGTACACTCCTGGCAGTCATGGAAAATTACCAGCAGAAAGATGGTTCAATTGCTCTGCCGGAGATACTGCGGCCCTATTTTAAAAGCCGCTTTATTCCTGTGTAATTCATTTCTTACTGATTTTTATCCGCAGTTCTATTTCTTTTATATCCTCATTAAGTTTGAGGGTTTTAATAAAGCCATGTACAGTTCCGGCCAAAGCCTCCTGGATGTAGGTTTTGATAGGAATTTTACTGCCATTTACAAGAAGTGAAGTCACCTCCGTCCATTCACCCTTATGGAGGAGAAACCGTTTTTCGATAAAAGCTGCGATCTCTCTGGCCTCATCCAATCTAAAAACATAGTCTCCTGCGACAGATTCAAGGTTTGTAGCGACAGCTATAACACCATGAACTTCCTGTCGCAGATGCTGATCGATGTTTCTACAAACCTCAATTTTCGCCGTTTTTTTTGCTGTTTTGAACCCCTCTCCAATAACGATATCAACGTCGGCAAAATACCGATGCGCGAGGGTTCTAAGGGAGAGGTTACTGTTCCCGGTCTGCAGTACCATCTGATCCGGTGCTACCAGCAGGACGCTGTCTGCGCCCGCCTGCCTGTGCATGAATGTATCGGTTCCGGGGGTATCAAATCGTATCCCTGAATCATTGCTCGATTTGATGACAGCCACCCGGTATCCACGTTTCTTGAGCTCGGTTACAACTCCGGCTGCCAGAGTCGTTTTGCCACTATCATGCCAACCGATGAAAGTAACAATTGATGACATATTCTCTCCTTAATTATAGCTGATGTCAGCAGTATCCGGTTAAGTTTTTGCAGTAGGATTAACAAGATTTCTTTCTGTTTTTATCTTGGAGATCCTGTCTAAAAAATGGAAATGCCTATACGTTAAATTTAAAAATCAAGAAATTTATTGTCAAAACGGAGAAAATAACTCATTTATCCAGA
>JAOZLO010000018.1:8963-16686 GCA_029934775.1 Desulfocapsaceae bacterium | reverse complement strand
TCCTTGAAGAGGATCAGCTCGGGGACAACATGAGTGAAATTGACCATTGTGTGAAAACCGTAATTGATCTTTTTTCCAGTGAACCAAGGGGAGATATTCTTGTTTTCCTGCCAACTGAACGTGATATACGTGAATGTTGTACCATACTTAAAAAGAGAATAAGTGAAGCTATAATTCTGCCCATGTTCGGTCGCCTGCAGGCAGCAGATCAAAAAAAAATATTCCAGGGGTATAAGAAAACAAAAATAGTTGTCGCTACAAATGTTGCCGAAACCTCAGTGACGGTCCCCGGTATTATGTACGTTGTCGACAGCGGACTGGCGCGAATCTCCTTCTACAATGTCAAAGCCAAGACTACCAGTCTTCCCCTCAGCAAGATTAGCAGAGCAAGCTGTGATCAGAGAAAAGGACGCTGCGGCCGTATTGGCCCTGGAATTTGTATCCGGTTGTATTCGGAAGAAGATTTTGACAACAGGCAGGAATATACACTTCCTGAAATACAGCGCTCTAATCTCGCTGAAGTGATTCTTCAGATGATCTCTCTCAAACTTGGCGATCCTGCTGGTTTTCCATTTATAGATCCTCCCCATAGCAATGCAATCAGAGAGGGGTACAGGTTACTGTATGAGTTGGGAGCAATCACAACGGACAAAACCCTTACAAAAAACGGCTGGATAATGTCAAATCTGCCGATAGACCCCTGTATTTCTAGTATTATTATAGCAGCCTCGGAAAATAATTGTCTCCGTGAAATTAAAATTATCGCCTCCGTTCTGGCTATCCAGGACCCTCGGATAAGACCGGCCGAGCTTGAGAATGCGGCAGATACTGCCCACAAGCAATTTTCTCACCCTCATTCTGACTTCCTGGCTCTTCTTAATATCTGGAACAATTTTCACCAGGTGAAAGATACAGTGCGATCCTGGTCGAAATTGAAAAAGTACTGCAAATCTCATTACCTCTCATTTCAACGCATGCGTGAATGGTTTGATCTTCATGAACAACTCGAAAGAATTCTTCAAAAAAGAAAAGGATTTACAACGAATAAAATCGATGGTTCATACGAACAGATACATAAATCTCTTCTGACCGGTTTTTTAAGAAATGTTGCTCTTAAAAAAAGCAAAACCATCTACCGGGGTGGATATAACAAAGAGTTGATGATCTTCCCGGGTTCCAACCTTTTCAACAGGAGTGGACAATGGATTGTTGCTGCCGGGTTTCTGGAAACAGGCCGACTGTATGCTCTGACTGTCGCTACCATCGAACCTGAGTGGATTGAATCTATTGCCGGGGCCTTATGCAAATATTCATGGACAAACCCGAGGTGGCATAAAAAAAGCGGACAGGTTATAGCCAACGAAAATGTCTCATTATTCACCCTTCCAATAGTTACAGGAAGAAGCGTTAATTTTGGTAATTGCCATAAAAAAAATGTCCAGCAGGCACGGGAAATATTTATCCAGTCAGCCCTGGTTCAGGGTGAACTGAAAGGAGTATATCACTTTCTTCAACACAATCTCTCTTTGATTAAAAATTGGGAAGATACTGAGAATAAACTGCGAACCAGAGGGTTACTCGCAGACGACCTGACGCTTCACAATTTCTATGCAGAAAAAATTTCAGATGATATTTTTGACCAGAAAACTCTGGATATTTTTCTCAAAAAACGTCAAGACGATACATTCCTGGAAATGACTGAAAATGACGTACTTATTAAAAAACCAGACGAAAATGTGCTCGCTGACTACCCACCTTCAATAACTATTGGGGCTTTAGAAATATCTCTTGATTACAATTTTGTCCCTGGATCCAAAGAAGATGGGGTTACGTTCAGACTGCCTATTGATTTTTCTCACGGCATCTCTGTCCAGTTTTTTGAGTGGCTGGTGCCGGGCCTGCTCCATGAAAAACTCACATTTCTTATCAAAGGACTGCCGAAAAACATCAGAAAAAAATTGATCCCAGTATCCCAATCAGTAAACCAGATACTGGATGATATAACCCACTACTCAGGTTCTTTTTACGGAACAGTTGAATTATCCATCTTAAAACAATTCAAAATTCCTGTTAGACGATCTGACTGGCCTGACAATCTGCCAAACCATCTCCGTCCACGCTTTATCCTTTTCGACAGTTCAGGAAAAGATCAGGTAAGTGGCAGAAACCTGAAACAATTACTTGAGCCTCAAAGCCCTGTCAGTGAAAGTAGGAATGAGGATATCCTGCAAGAACAGGAGGAAAAGACAGTAGCCTTTTGGGAAAAGGGAGAATATACCGGGTGGAAGTTTGACGGACTACCGAATACAATCCCACTGTACACACAGAAGGGTGTCCCCTCAGGCTTTCTTTACCCCTCTCTCATACCGGATCATGACCGAAGATGTATAAAAATACGATTCACTAAAAACAAGGTGACTGTAGAGAACCAGAATTGTGCGGGTATGCTCTATCTCTACAGGCTGCATTTTTCAAGTCAGTATAAGTCTTTAAAAAAAACATGCAGGACTTCCCTTTCTGGCCCGTCAGTTTTATGGTTAATTGAGAATGGTTTAAATCACAAGCAGTTGCTGGACGTACTTCTTGATTTCATTATGCGATCTATTATTGGACGCCCTTCCGGAACTATTGAGACACTGTCTGTATTCAACGAAAAAATTGCAAAAGTGAAATCTAATGGGCTTTACAGCAATGGTGTTATAATCTGCAACAACCTTATGGGGCTATTACGAAAAAGAAAGGAGGTGAGAGATGCAATTCACAAGGTTTTCAGTAATCATAATGGATCAAAATTTCTTGATCAGGATAGACAAATCCTTTTTAAACAACTCATTGATGAAATAGTCGCTGCTGATTTTTTACGTTATGGGATAAGCGCTGACATAGACAATCTTCACAGACGACTGCGGAGCCTGTCCATCAGGCTGGAACGATTCTCACTTAATCCTGCAAAAGATGCCCACAAAGAAAAGCAGTTATCGCCTCATCTGGAGAACCTCAAAAACCTGGGAAAAAAAGAAAATGATTTGTCGGCTGATGCGCTGGTCCATTATCGAAAATATCGCCAGATGATAGCAGAATACAGGATTTTAATTTTCTCTCCAGAAATTAAAGTATCCCCGCCTGTTTCATCTAAAAAACTGCAGCAGCAATGGCAGTTAATTCTGGAAAAATGCTGAGGATATCATGAACAAAGTTAGTCTGGGCGTACTCATATGTTTATCAGCACTTATACTTTTACACAGTGGTTATGCAATCTTAGGTATTCCTATATTCATAGCGGGAATAATACTTATGCATAAAGGTGGAGGAAGAAAGAGGTGACCCGAGGTTTCAACTATACAGAGCAACTGTCATAATATGTCTCAATGAATCCATTGTATATGGTTTGGGCAGGGTAGCAACAAAGCCGAATTTTTTGCAATCTTCCATTACCGGGTCCAGTATAGAACCACTCATTGCGATAACCTTAAGTTCTGGATCAATTTGATGCAGCAATCTGCAAGTCTCATCCGCCGCCCCTCCCTGTTTCTCAGAAAGATCAAGCAAAACCAGCGGATTTTTTCTGCAGGGATCATCATTAAACTTTTCCAGGGAGACCAGTGCATCGGTTCTTGTTTGTACGACCTCTACGGTAAGGCCCAGATATTCTGTCATTATCTGCCCTATCTGTCCCATTTGTTTATCGGGCTCAATTATCAATAGCTGCTGTTCCGAGAGGACTTTTTTATTATTTGTTACAGACAGTTCGAGGGAGTTTAGAAATTCCAGTATATACAACGAAACTTTAGTCCCTATTCCCAACTCGGAATCTATAACAATATAGCCGCCATGGTTTCTTAAGGTCGCATAAACGACTGTTAACCCAAGTCCAATTCCCTTTTCAAAGCCACGCTCCTTGGTGGAATAGTATGGATCGAAAACCCTGAGTAAATGTTCTTTCTCTATACCCTTTCCAGAATCTTGAATGTCTATCCTTGCATATCTGCCTGCTGGAACGTATTGTCCATGAATGAGCTGGCTGGCTTTAAATTCGTCACAGTCCAGTATGATCCATATATCCCCTTTTTCAGCTGCATCGACAGCATTTTGCAATACATTCTCAAGGGCAAAGCTGAACTCATCTGAATCAACATAAACCAGACAGTCTTTTGTTCTTGTTTCGATATGATAACAACAGGTTTTATTTTTGAAAAAACTCGCTGCGGTGGTTCTTATAATTTTTTTTATCCCCAACTGTTCTCTGCTGACTATTCCGAAATTTGAAAACCCGGATATCTGTCTGGTTAAGTCAACAGCTGCAAGAGCTGCCTGTTTAGCCTGTTGAATAAGTTTATTTCCCGTACCCGGGTTACTTCTTTTCCCTTTACTTGTTACTATATCAAGGTTGCCATAAATCACGGTAAGAAGGTTATTGAAATCATGTGCTACTCCTCCGGCCATACAGCTCATGGCATCCATTCTTTTTACTAATTTTACCGCATTATCGAGTTCTCTACTTTTTTCTTCCGCACGAAACTGTCGTGTAATATCTCTTAGTATACAGATAGCAAAAACAGTACCTTTATCGGCAAGCGGAATAAAAGAAGCTGTGAGCAGCAGGTCTTTATATGAGAATGGTTTTTTTTCGTCTATTTCAAGAGTTTTCAGTTCCCCCTCAGTGAGTTGTTTTGTACTCCATTCTTCTATTTCAGATTGAAATTCTCCCCAGTCACATAAATCAGTCACTGAAAGGCCAATGAGATCCTCTTCTTTAGAATTGAGAATTTCAAGGGCAGCCCTGTTTGCATTCAAAACCTTTCCCTGTTCGTTTAGCTCAAAAATCCCTTCGTAAAGGTTTTCTAAAATTTTCGCCAAATGTCTCTGCTCGGACAATAATTCACTTGTTACTACTGAAGGCAAAAGTCCGTCCGGAATTGTGACGTTTCTTTTAGATACGCTTGCAGTCACTCTCTTTCGATTATTAAACGCCTTTAGAGCACCTTGTAAATATGACCGTATTTCTTTCAGATTTCCTTTAGCGATACATAGATCGCAATCAATTTTTTCGGTAATTCTCTCACGGTCTTCAAGAACTGTGGCTGAAAGAACGACAATAAAAACTTGTTTATGTCTCTTGGTGCGTCGCAGGATATTGCAGAGTTGCTCCCCGTTTACCTGGGGCATGATCAGATCAGTGAAAATAATATCAGGTCGATAATTTTCTAAAATCTCTAAAGCATGGAGACCGTTCTCAGCAGTTCTAACACTGCATTTTTCCTGGATAAGCAATGTAGAAACAAGTTTAAGCAGAACCGGATCATTATCGACAACCAACGCGTGGATTTGCATTTATTTTCTCATTTATTTCAAATAAAATTACGTATTACGTGATTCTCCAAAAACGGTATTTCTAAAAAAAGTCACCATTTTTTTCCTCCTGTCAGACATTTTCAACTGTTCCGGAATCAAATTTGTTTTGTTAATTTTCATCAGTGACATTTTATATTCTATATGGGTAGCAAGCCGATTATCAAGATACCAGGCATACATAAGTCCCATCAGCAATCCAGGTGGCGTGAACCCTTCTCCCCTGTTTACTAGTCGAATATAGTGATTTTTATCATCTGTTGGGACCATTCGAGTGAGTAAAAGAAATGTACTCAGCTGATCAGCAGTGAAAAAACAGGCTCGTATATCACCTTGCTGCAGGTAGAGGTGATATACCTTTCCCATTAGAAAATCATTTATCACAACATCTTCCATCACTTTTTCTTTTGCATAATTACCCAGAAGAGACTCTCCAAAGGCAATCATCAAGGCAACTTCGATTTTCTCCCTGACAGGAAATTGATCACTTCGAATTTTAATAAATCTATCATCGGGGTCGAAAAAAGAAAAAACATTATCCCAGCGCTGATCCCTGTCCCATTTTTCTTCCTCTATAAAGGATATACCTGCCACATATTGAAAATGAGTCAGCGGGATTGTGGGATGATCCCAGAAGATTTTTTTAAAAATAGTTTTAGCCGAATCAATATCAATACATTTTCCATCTCCTACATGGACAAATTCAAGGTCATTTAACCAGTCAGTAATAAAACGATATCTTTGAAAGGGCAGAATCTTGATTAATTCTGATCTGTTGATGTCAATTTTATAATTAGCCTGGTAATTCTTGTGTTTTTCATATTTATCATCGAAACAATATCTTCCGTTATAGAGTGTCTTGATAGCCTTTGCCAGGGTGTCAGGGTCATGATGGATCACTCCTCTATCTGCCAGTGCCTGTTGGGAATAAACACCACTTTCAATGGGTATATAGTTGAGTTTGCAGAGGACATCGCGATCGAGAAAGATAGGTATTTTACCTTCTACGGCATATTTCTGGAGAATGGATGCTGGAATGTTTTTTAATGAGACACAGAGAACTTCATTAAAAAGGTCCTGAGTGCCTCCGGGAATATTATTTTCGTATGCCTTAATCATATCGGATACATGAAACTTCCTCTCCGGATCAGCAATACTTAAATCTGTTTCTCCGGCCTGTACCCATAAATTGGAAATAAGCATTTTGAGTGCTTTTTTATTTGCCCTCACAGTTTCAGCCAGGCCAGGAACCTTAAAAACAGGTATAATTGAAGAATAGAGGCTTCCCGGCGCAAATATTAAGATATCAGCCTGGCGGATATCTTCTAAAACTTCATCCAAAACATGTACTTTATTAAAATAATCAACCTGAACACTTTCAACAGGAAAGCCTCGTTGAGCATCACTTAATTTATTTTCACCTATAATTTCAACGCCATTGGTATAGAGAACCCTCAATTGTGCCGGTGTTGAAGTACATGGAAGGACGGCGCGTTCTCCTGCTCCGAGAATACTGGAAAGAGTATTCAGGCCTCTAAGCAAAGCACCATGCAGAACATCCTGTTGAGCTGCCAGTTCATGGTTACTGAGGTTTGGTGGAACCTCCCTGTAAACTGCTGCAGCAACGAGAAGATTGCCTAAACAATGTGGTCGATTCAGTGTTTCCTTTAATCGAATATCAGCAAAAAGATATTCTATAAGTTCTCGTAAAAAATTATTTAATGGTTGTGGTAAAAGACCCAGCTTTTGGAGAATCATGTCCAATTCGGGATGATCAGACTGCAGAGATCCTGAACAGCGATAATTAAACAATATATGGCAGATAGTGGCTATTTGTTGAGCTTGTTCGGTCGTTACATCGAATTGTGTCTGCAACGTTCTGAGACGAAGAGAAGACAACAGAACGTGACGGATGTCACCGAGGGCAACGAGAGGGAGATCTTTCAATAATTCTCCCGTTGATCCACCATCATCAGTAACGCAGACAATTGATTTAGAATGGGGAAAATATTTTTTCAACCCGCAAAACGGATTTTGGATCCAGCTTTCAAGACGACTGTCTCCACCGATAAGATTGGACAGCCCGGTTCCTCCACCAAATACAACAACCTTGACTTCTGACACACTTTTTCTAACAAGCTCTTCTCGTAAATCAGAAAGGAGGTGTCTAGCCTGACCAGGTGCCTCCTTCGGAACACCTCTTAGAACAAGGTCGACCATCTTTTCCCTCAAATTTTCCTGGGGTAGATAGTCAAGAGGTGAAAGGCGTACCTCTCTGATGTTTTTTAACTTTTCAGATATCAAGTCCACTCCTTAATCGTAACCGAGTGTTCCACCCTGAGCAGATCTTCAGGTGTATCAACTTCAATTGAAT
>JAOZLO010000018.1:0-8863 GCA_029934775.1 Desulfocapsaceae bacterium | reverse complement strand
GTAACCGAGTGTTCCACCCTGAGCAGATCTTCAGGTGTATCAACTTCAATTGAATCATGTTCAGTTAACACTACCTTGACCTTATAGCCATATTCAAGCGCCCTGAGTTGTTCTAATTTTTCAAATCTCTCCCATTCACCTTCAGGCAGTGCTACAAAAGTGAGTAAAAAACCTTTACGATAGGCATAAAAACCGAGATGTTTATAGTAGGTTGGTTTTATTTTCTCGTCAGGATTTCGCTGAAAAGGAATAGGAGATCTGGAAAAATAGAGAGCATAATTGTTGCTATCAAAAACGGTTTTAACATGATTGGGGTCATTGATCTCTTCGGGGCGAACTATCTTATAGATGAGCGTTGCCATCGGTAATGCAGGATCTTCCAGCAGCGGTCGAGCAACCTGCTCAATCACTTCAACCGGAAAAAGAGGTTGGTCTCCCTGGATGTTTACTACAACATCATGTTCCGATATCCCTAGTAGTTCCGCGGCTTCAGCGAGTCTATCGGAACCGGAGACATGATTTTTTCCAGTCATCACATATTCACCGCCAAAAGCTTGTACACATTCGGCAATTCGACTATCGTCTGTAGCGACCACCACGCGCGAGAGAATGCTCACCTGTTTTGCTCTTTCTACAACATGCTGAATCATAGGTTTACCAGCAATTAATGCAAGTGGTTTACCTTTAAACCTGTTCGACTTGTATCTGGCAGGAATAATAGCTATAACTTCCGGTATTGGATTACACATAAGTTTCTTAGTCACAATAGGTAGGAATAAGCCCGGGGGTCCGTCCAAGGGCTCAATTTTAATTTTTTACGCCTGAATTTCTTGTCTTACATCTTTGATAAACTTGCAAAAAAGGTCTATCAAAGTTGCAGATGGGAAAAACGTAGTAGAACATTTCAACGCTGCTCATAACAGCATATGAAAAATAGATGAAAAAATCATTGTCAATTTTTGTTCCAGCTGCAATAAATTCACCAGTGATTCTTCGTAAGGCAAAATCTCTGGCTAAAAAACTCAAACTGAATTGTTACCGGTCAATTACAGAGATCAATTCTGATTTTTTTTTGATGTATTCAGAAAATGGCTTACAATTTTGTCAAATTAATAATATTGACCGGGTAAAATGTCTTCTCTACGTAGATTTTGTCAGAGGAAAAAATGGTTACAGGCATTATAGAAATCTCACCATCCGCCAGCCCCTGGCTAAAGCCATGGGAATTAAATCGGGGATCAGGCCTTCTGTCTTTGATGCTACAGCGGGGCTCGGCCAGGATGCTTTTGTACTCGCCTGCCTAGGATGCAACGTATCCCTGTGTGAACGCTCGCCTGTCCTGCATTCTCTTTTAGAAGATGGCCTGGAACGTGCCTGGAATGAAAAAAAAACAGCCCAGATTGTCTCAACCAGAATGCATCTGCTTTTAAAAGATTCAAAAGATTTTTTACAAAACAGCCAGGAGAAGTTTCATACAATATACCTGGATCCGATGTATCCCCATCGTACAACTTCCGCTCTTAATAGACAGGAAATGAGAATTATTCGTAATCTGGTCGGGAATGATGACGATAGTGAAACACTGCTGAATATTGCATTCGCTGAAGCCACAAACCGAGTTGTTGTTAAGCGTCCCAAGGGAGCAGAAGAACTTTCCGATCGAGCACCTTCTTTTGTCATTTCGGCGAAAAAAAGTCGTTACGATGTCTACTTAATCCAAATAGAAAGGAGTCCGTCCGGGAAGATTGCTTAAAACACCCGTGTCCTCAATAGTTTTTACAAATCATTTATGGTACTTTTCTCCTGCTTTGATTGTATATGCTCTATAGAGCTGTTCTATTAAGAAGAGACGGACCATATCATGAGTAAAGGTCATTTTAGACAATGAAAGGATGAGATTGGCTGAACTGGTCACTTTTTCAGAAAGACCTTCAGGACCACCAATCATATAGCTTACATGCTTCGTACCATGAAGCTCCCAGGTTTCAATTTTTTTTGCAAAAGATTCGGAAGTAAATTCGATCCCCCTCGAATCGAGAGCGACAACAAGAGTCCCCTTGGAAACAGCTTGCAAAAGCAGATCTCCCTGATCTTCTATAAATAACCTGTTCTGTTTACTTCTTTTTTTCTCTTTTAGAATTGAAATTGACAAAGAAGTGTAATGTTTCAAACGGCCTGCATATTCATCAATACTTTTTGCAATTGAAGGATCTTTCGTTTTGCCGAGAAATAGCAATTCATGTTTCATGTCTCGGTCCTGTCTGTATTGATCTCAGTCAGAATTTCACACAATCTTTTTTACCCTATCTCCTTTTTAATACCCGGGCAGGACTCTGAAATTGTGATAAAATTATTCTCATCATCCAAGATGGAAGGATGCAGGGGCCATTGGGCACAACGATGCGGTCTGCCACTATGGACGGTGCATCCTTTGTCATAAAAAATACAATGTCCATCAACAGTTTTCATCTGAACACTCTTTCCAGAAATACGCCAATACTTCTTACGTATAGCACTCTCACTCATATTCAGTGCTCTTGTCATTCTCGACCGGTCTTCCTGATCAAGAGAAACTGTTGTCTCACCATGACAACAAAAGCCACATCTGGTGCATCTGAAAATCTCTGATACATCAACCACTAAACAGTCCTCCATGAAATTCAGGCATATCCGATTTCATCTTCAAAAGTTGAAATATCAATACCAAACTGCATCGCAGCAGCCTTCCATTTCATGCTGTTATCCATATTGAATATAATATTATCATCAGCAGGAACAGTCAGCCACCCATTAGCAACAAGTTCATGTTCCAACTGTCCCGCTCCCCACCCCGTATATCCCAGGATGAAAAGATAGTGTTCCGGCCCCCTTTTATTTGCGATATCTTCCAACACCCTTGTTTCCCTGGTTAAAGAAACTGTTTCACTTATTGCGAGTTGATGATCTGTTGAGTAATCAGACATAAAAAGGATGAAAGCTGACTCCAGTTCAACAGGACCTCCTATGTAAATCGGTGGAAACTCAATCTCCGGTATTGGCAGTTGTGCTCCCTGTAATACCTCTGGTAAGGTAAACACTCCATGGGGTTGGTTTATGGCAACTCCCATTGCCCCTTCGCTGCTGTGGGCACATATATAAATCACATGTTCTTCAAAACGCGGATCCGGCATTTGTGGGGTAGATATAAGAAAAGTGCCGGTCAACGAATCAACCTGAGGTGTTGAATTGTCTCTCATTGTAAAATATTCCATTTAAGATTAATATCTTAGAAAAGATAATTTTCTCCAATAATTCTCTTCTACCAGTATCATTTTATCAAACCAACAGTATGCTCGTCAAGGTTATCTCAATTCTGTTTGTCAGGTTTAATCCCCCTACTCCAGAAAGTCCGTTGCTCGGTACCCTCTTGGGGGTAATTAAAGCAAGAAATAAAAGCATTAAACAATCGTACCTGCAGGATACCACCGCTCCATTGCAGGGCAACAAATGTATATAGACAATGACAAATCCGTATTTATATCCTACTATTATATCCGGATCAGGTAAACTGGAACAGAAATAATTTATTTCCAAGCCACTCACAAACAGATAGTTTCACCCAGGAGGTTGTCTGAGAACAGCAATTTTTTCACAAATCGAGGCATCTCGAAATAATAAGCGCAGGCATATAGTTGATATGTTGAGCATTATTATTTTGAGATAACGAAGAGTTGGGGAAAAAGAGCATTCTCGGACAGGCTCCTAGCTTTGAGGTTTTAAAAAAATTACCATGCAAAATGACTTCAAAAAAATAGTCGACTTTAGACATCACGATCCTTTCCAGATTTTGGGTGCACATTTTTCTGTGCCTGATTCCCAGAGTGTTACTTTGAGAACTTTTCAACCACATGCAGAAAAAGTACATCTTCTGCTAGGGAAAATCCGTCTTTCAATGAAAAAAACGCATCCTGAAGGCTTTTTCGAGATAATCCTCAAAATAGATACACTATCTGACCCTCACCTCTCTGCATTTAACTATCAGTACGAAATCTGCTATCAAAATGGAGATACCCAATGCATAAATGATCCCTATCGATTCCCCGTACTTCTGGGAGAACAGGATCGTTTTCTTTTCAATGCAGGAAGAAATTACAAATTGTATGATCATTTCGGCAGTCATCTTATCGACGTAGAAGGCGTTAATGGCTGTATTTTCAGGGTCTGGGCACCTAATGCTCAGGCTGTTTCTGTAATTGGTGGATTCAACGGCTGGGACGGACGTATCCACGCACTAAGATCACTTGGGATATCAGGAGTTTGGGAGATTTTTATTCCTAACTTCAATGAAGGAGAATATTACAAATACCAAATACGAACAAAAAGTGGTCAAATCATAGAAAAGTCAGATCCTTTTCAATTCTACGGGGAGCTTCGTCCCGATACAGCCTCTATAGTAAAAAAACTTGATCACTATGAATGGAATGATCATAAATGGCAAAAGGAAAAGCTGTCTATAGCCCCGTATGACAGACCCATGTCAATTTACGAGGTTCACCCGGGTTCGTGGCGTCGCGATCCGTCAGATCCGGATCGATTCCTCACCTATAAAGAACTTGCAAAAAGTTTAATTCCTCACGTGAAAAAGCTCGGATTTACTCATATCGAACTTATGCCGGTGATGGAGCACCCTCTGGATGAGTCCTGGGGATATCAAGTGACCGGACCATTCAGTATTACCAGTAGATATGGCACCCCTGAAGAGTTCATGTATTTTGTTGATTCCTGCCACCGGAATGATCTTGGAGTCATTCTCGATTGGGTTCCTGCACATTTTCCGAAAGATAAACACAGCTTAGGAAATTTTGACGGTACAGCCCTGTATGAGCACGAAGATGTCCGAAGAGGATCACATCCGGAATGGGGAACTTTTATTTATAATTATGGACGAAACGAAGTAAGTAATTACCTCATAGCGAACGTACTTTTCTGGTTAGACAAATATCATATTGATGGCCTTCGTGTTGATGCGGTAGCCTCCATGCTCTACCTTGACTATTCCAGAAAGGAAAATGAATGGCTGCCTAACTGCTATGGTGGACGAGAGAACCTTGAAGCTATAGAGTTTATTCGTCATCTCAACTCTATAGTCTATGATCACCACCCCAATACTCTTTTGATTGCAGAGGAATCAACAAGTTTTTACGGTGTCTCAAAACCGGCTGATAAAGGTGGTCTTGGGTTCGGGTTTAAGTGGAATATGGGATGGATGAATGATATTTTAAATTATTTTTCCAAAGATCCAGTCCATAGAAAATTCCACCATAATTTACTTACATTTTCAATAATGTATGCTTTTTCTGAAAATTTTATTCTTCCTCTCTCCCATGATGAGGTAGTTCATGGGAAAAACTCACTGCTGAGTAAAATGCCAGGCGATACCTGGCAAAAATTTGCAAATCTCCGCCTTTTGCTTTTCAGTTTATGGATGCATCCAGGAAAGAAGTTGCTCTTTATGGGTTCGGAATTTGGTCAATGGAATGAATGGCACTGTAAACGGAGTCTGGACTGGCATCTTTTGGAAGGGAACGAATTACATCAGCAACTTTTCAATTTCCTTGCCAGACTCAACGTATTTTACAAAGAAACACCAGCATTATGGGAAATGGACTTCAGTGAAGATGGCTTCCAATGGCTGGACATAGAAGATCGAAACAACTCAATCATTTCCTACGCTCGATTTGGTCGAAAACGAGAAAACCACGTAGTCTGCATATTCAATTATACTCCGCAGACTTTCAAATATTACAAGATCGGATTACCTCAAAACTGCAGATACAAGGCAGTACTGTGTTCAGACATGGAGGAATTCGGCGGCACCAGCGTGGTTGATATGAAATTATATAATGCAAATCCAGAACCATACGGTCAGGCACCATTTCACACAACACTATCAGTACCGCCTCTGGGGGGCATTATTCTGCAGCCGGTGGTAGATTAACAGAATCACCATTATACTCGCTGATCGAGGTCAGTAATTTATCCACTTCCTTTAAAAAGAGACGGCTATATGGCACACCACTCACTACATCCTCCCAGTGATAAAATAAAAAAAGCTATAATAGAATTTTCAGAATTACTCCTGACCTCACCGGAAAAAACCCGATGGCAGCTGCTGCAGTTAATTGAACTCAAATATGACCTGTCTCCACAGGAATGTGAATTTTTAAACAAACATCTCAGAGAAGAAAAAAAGTAAAATATAACCCACATTTCTCATGATTAAGGTGCCAATAAATCCTCATAATAAGCCACTGTCTGATCACACATTGCTTGGGCCGTAAATTTCTTCTTCACCCTCACCTTTCCATTATTTCCTAATTCTTCCAGCTCATTTTCATTCATACGCAATGCTTTTTCAATGGCCCTGGCTAAAGATTTTTCATTGGACGGTTCTACCAGCCATCCATTTTCATTATGTATTACAGTCTCAAGGCTTCCTCCATGCGCAGTTGCGATGACAGGCTTCCCCATGGCCATTGCTTCAACAGTTGTTCTGCCGAAAGCTTCAGGTTCAGATGAAGAGGTCGATAAAACGATGTCAGCCAGCATAAAAGCTGCCGGCATATCTCCACAATATCCCACCAGAACAGCTTTCTCTTTTAAGCCGTTTTTTTCTATAAATTCATTTAATTCTGCGGTATAGCCAGGATTATCCAGGGTATCTCCCACTAGAACAGCAATATAATCGGAGTTATTGACATGAAGAAGACTTTTCAAGAAAACTTCCTGCCCTTTCAATCTTGTTAATCTGCCGGGCAACATAAGTATTTTCTTACCCTCGCCCAGATGCCATGATTCTTTTAATTTTTCCAGACGAGAAGAATCAACATTATCCGGATTAAAATAGTCAGAATCTACTCCACGGAAAATGAGACGGACATTGTCTGTTGTGTCATAGTTTTCAAAAATATGTTTCTTGATACTCTTAGAAATGGCGATAACACCTTCACCTTTTGCCATTATAGCGCTGTATGCATTTATAGAATAGAAACCATGGAAGGTCGTTACCAGAACCGGGCGATGTTTTTTGGGAAGGCTTTTCCAGGCAATATATCCTACCCAGGCAGGCATCCTCGAACGAAGGTGAAGGATATCAACTTTTTCTTTTTTTAAAAGACGCCTGATTGGCAATATGTGTAACAGGGCACTTGGACTTTTCGAGCCAATATTCCTGAAAATATGCTTGCTCCCCTCTTCTAACAACTGTTCTACCAACCGTCCTCCATTGGATACAACAATTGACCGATGACCCTTTTCAACTAAATAATGGCCCATTTCAAGAGTACCTCTCTCAACACCGCCACTCTCCAATTCGGGCAGCAACTGCAGTACAGTCATCTGAGTGCGATCACTGTGCAAAGTTTTGCAGTCATATGACTCAAGATATAGCTGAACTGTTGTTTTGCACATACTCAGAGCAGTAAAGTGCTGATGTACTCTTTTGAACCCCTGCCGTCCAAGTTCTACCGCTTTGTCAGGGTAAACTAGAGCCTCCTCAATAGCATTTGCCAATTTTTCAGGGTCAAGTGGAGGTACGAGCCACCCTGTTTCTCCTGACACAACAGTCTCCAGACTGCCGCCATGGGCTGTTGCAATAACAGGTTTTTTCATTGCCATTGCCTCTATTGCCACTTTTCCAAAGGCTTCCGGCTGAGTAGAACTCGCTGAAACTACAACATCTGCAAGCATAAAAGCGGCCGGCATATCGGCACAATGTCCTACGAGTTTTACTTTTTCCTCAAGACCGTTGAGATCTATCTGATCTTGTAATTTTTTGCTGAAAGATGGATTTTCTTCCGTATCACCTATACATAGTGCAGTAAAATCCTGCCCCTTAAGAAGGGCAAGACTCTCAATGAACACATCCTGCCCCTTCCATAGAGTCAGCCGCCCTGGTAACACAATGACAGGGCTATTTTGAGAAGAGAGATTCCATTTTTTCTGCAAAGTTCGGATACGATCTTCTGTTACATTTTCCGGCGAAAATTCATCTTCATCAAATCCCCCATGTATGAGGTGGATTTTTTTCTCATCAACCGAATAGTTTTTTAGAATATGACTTTTTATTGTTTCTGAAACTGCGACAACTCTCTCCCCTCTTGTCATAATAGAAGAATACGAGTTTACTGAATAAAACCCATGAAATGTGGTAATGAGAGTTGGCCTTTTCTCCTCAGGAATCAGCTTCCAGGCCATATAACCTATCCACGCAGGCAAACGGGACCGCAAATGAAGAATATCAACATTCTCTTCAAGAAGAAAATGCTTGAGCTTTAAAATATACTGGAGACATCGAATAGATTTTTCCCCAATATATGGCCAGCGCATGTGTATTCCGCCACTCTTTTCCACCAGAGGTACCAGGCGTCCACCTCCAGAGATAACGATAGATTTAAATCCATTTTTTGCCAGGTAAACAGCTAAATCTACTGTTTCTCCTTCAACCCCGCCCTCATCAAGATCCGGCAGAAGCTGAACAACTACAAGTTTTTTTGCCACCATCGTCCAATTATGATATCAGCACATCTCTGTGCTTCATTTATATTGTCATGTTCTGACCAGGTTCGATTCTGCCTGGCCCATGCATCGTAGTGAAGTACAAAGTCATTCTCTTCTAAAAATGTTACACTCTTCTGGAATTTGTTAAACTTTTTTTTCCAGACAACAGGTATAACACCAACCTTGCACCCGGCTGTCAAAGCCTCAAATACCATCGACACAGAGTCTGCCGTAACCCAGACTACAGCAGAGTTATCATACTGTTGTTCCAGCCAACCAGGCGGAGTATCTTTATAATTGTAAAAAGAAACCTGGGAATAGATTA
>JAOZLO010000216.1 GCA_029934775.1 Desulfocapsaceae bacterium | reverse complement strand
CATTATACCATAGCAGATTTAGATGGGATAGGCAGGCTTGCCGGAAAGACACCATCCAAGGGGAGAACCACAGGCTCGTTGGGTCATACAAAGTTCATAAAACTTTCTTACCATGTCTACAGTAAAAATCCAGAACGACGACAAAGAATAACCAGCCTTGGGTTGTCCTGATGTATGTAATTTAGGTTCGGTAATTCACTCTTGAAAAGTATCCACTTCTTGCTGACCAAGAACCGAGACAAACTGGCCGCCAAACAAATCTTGATCAAAGCAATCGGCAACAATGGAGTTCTCGAAAGAATCACCATCGATGGGAGTGCTGCTAACAAGTCTGCTCTAGCCCGAGTTTCCTAGTTACAAAAGAACAGCTCTATATTTAAAGTATTTACAGCACGTTAATCAGCCCAGCTCCTTACCCTAAAACACTGTTTTCTCCATGTTTGAGTTGTAAAACTGACATTAATTGTTCTTGAGTCTCAGACAATTTACTCAACACAGATTGCTTCCGGGCAACTTTCTGTCTGCCTTTTCGTGGATAAATATTAATGACTTCTCTAATTCCATCTAATTCCAGCAGGATACGTTTCATGGGCAGACGAAGTCCTGTTTGTGCAACTCGCCGTGCCATTAATGCTCTAATAAGAACTGCAATCGTGCAATAGAGGCCATGTACCTTAATTTTGGAATCTGTCCAATGTAGCATTGGCCACCAATTGCCAGTACTGCGATCTTTCATTTCTTTAAACACATCTTCAATCAAAAATTGGCTGCGATATGCTGTAATTATCTTTGTATCATCCCAATCTTCGCGATTGGTAATGAGAATATTCTTGCCAAGATAAGTCTTGGAAAGGTCATGAAGAGCATCATTGTCGATTTTGTAATCCAATTTTGGAACATTTGTTGAAGTTGTCGTAATCTCAATGTTTATAACATGTTTCAGATGTTGACGTTTAAGATACTTGGAACATTGTCTTTGTACGGAATCGACAGTTGGAGCCTTCCCTCTTTTTATTACGCCATTAGCACGATCTTCCAACTTCTGTTGCAGTATCGCTAAGTTTTGAGTCGATTTGCTTATATCATTTTGGAGCGTAAGCCACTGAGCATTAAATAAATTCTGATTGTATGTGACCACAAGTGTTCTTTCACACCCATAGACCTTCTTCCACACCTGGAAAGATTTTGTTCCTTTTAGTTTATTTCCCTTGGCTGGTTTGAACACGGAGGAATCGTTGGCTACTTGAACAAGATCTTTATGCCCGCCGAGTTTAACAGACCCTACAAAATTCACATCCAACGAATCAAGTAATGCAAAATTATCTATGGAGTTATTCCCTTTGTCAAAAATGAGAGTAGTCTGAGGTATATTTTGTTCTTTTCCCGTTACATCCTTAAGAAAAGCATGAAAATTTTCCAACATCAACGGAAACTGTTTCGCATCATTACGGTTTCCGTCGTATGTATCGAAGAATAAGGGGATCTTCCCATCTTCGCAGCAAAAAAGGGCATAATTAACTTGCCGAAGATTATTTCGTCCCTGCTTGTTTTTTCCACGTTTGGCAATTTCACATCGAACATTAAACGTATCGATAAATGTATAAAAATTTGTTCCATCGTAGGAGACTGAAGACAAATTGACTTTTTCTCTTTTGGCAACTCCTTTCAAAATATTTTTCCAGATAGACAATGCTGTTTCAGCATTAATCTTATCCATATGGTCCCAGAACCGCTGTGATGTCAGAGAAGATTTGGAAACATTCTGGAATTCTCTGAGTAATGCTGTTTGTGAAAACCATTTCCACATTGACCGCTTACTGCTTGGACATACTGCTCGGTTAATGGCAGCAATGACGAGATACTCACCAATACTCAACCCCTGGTTACGTTTAGGGCATAGATTGTCAACATTTTGTACAATCTCAGCAGTGCAGCATTCTTTCCACAAGGTGATCGGCAATCCCCACTGGAAAATTTCTGCACAAAGCGGCGCTGGCCCTCCGTCCACTGCTTTTACAATATTCTTTAGTGTTCCCAGGTATTTTTGCCATACCCTGCGGCATTTACCGTCAGTCCATGCCCACTCAGAATAATAGTAATAAGTTCGTCCATTGATTTTTTTTGCTTCCAGTCTCTCCATATGCCCTCCCGTGTTGTTTGCTACATTTTAGGGCATAGTAAATAAACTTACAAGCTTATTATTACAGGCTTTCAGGTGGCTTTACGGGTGTTATTTTTAGGGCATAGTCCGCAGAGGCATGTTTCTCCTGTGTTTTCAGTACATTAAGCGCGATTCGCATTTATAACTAGGAAACTCGGGCTAGAAGAGTATAATAACGAGAACGTCACCTCCATTGAAATCCGTCAGGTGGAGTATCTCAACAACAATGTTGAGCTGGATATCTACGTTTAAAATTTTAGCGAAAACTTTCTACTCTTCGGCAGCATAGTTGCACTGGGAAAAGGGGAAATTCAACTTTTATGAAAACTTTGTGACAAAACCCTCTCCTTTCTATAAAAAACCTCTGTACGGTGTTTGAACAACAGCATTATGAATGGTATTTACAAAGGTTATGAAATCGAATACCGGCAGTCCTACAGCTTCCTGAATATCTGCGGCGAAAGGTGGAAGATCGCTGCATTCCAAAAGGAGTGCGCCTATTGTTACGTTGCAATACCCCAGGCTTTTGCAGTTGCATATTCCGTGGCATGGTGAGTCTGGAGGCATTGGAAATAATGACTGTTCCGTTCCGAGGGAACCCTATAGGCAGAATGACTGGAACGGCTTTTTGTCGTTTCAAATCATTCAAAAAGGCTGGTTAGAAAAAAATATCATACCTTTAATCTGGCAGTGATCCAGAAACTCGCCTTGCCAGTGTAAATGCAACGTGACATTTTGGTTGCAACAGAATCAGATATTCGTGTCATTGGTACTGCAACGTAACACCTATATCCGGATTTTCCTTTACAAAATTTACTGCGATATCTACAACTTCGGTTCTCAATTTTTCCACGTCGAGATCGAGTTTGGTTCCACCCATAAAACAGGCGTAGAATTCCGTTGATGGTTCCAGCCCTGCTACTATATAAGGGATAGAATCGTCAATTCCGACAGGAGTTAGAAAATCCTGTGTAAGTCTATCTTTGGAAGCTGTGATTATTCCTACTTTCTGTTTTCGACCGATAAGCCTGGAAATCAGAGGGACCAGGAGGAGAGGGGAGGAAAATACCGGGATTTGAACCTCATCAGTTAAGACCTCCTGGACTACAGAAAAAAATCCACAAGACATAACTACCGCGCGTACTCCATCTGCTTCCAGTTCCTTTACAGTGTTTACGGTAGCCTGGACATCAGGTGTATAGTCTCCATTTTCATTCTTCACTGGCGCATAAGGATTGTCGTGGAGCCCAGGTATACTCTTCAGTCTTACAGGAAAATCATAGGTACTGGCATTTCCTACATTTCCAGGAATTAATGCCTGAGAGTCCAGCTGATCAAGGAGTGCAATTCCCAAAGATTCGCCGTAATATCGTTTCCCGCCCTTTGCTACCATATTATTCCTCCTGTTCCTTTCTTAATGTGTACTGTACTTTACAAATTCTCTTTTTAATTGCTCGACAGTTCGACTGGTAACCCCAAGCGCTGCGGCAACATCAGCAACCTTCGAAGCCGGACCATCAGGGGAGGCGTCACAGAGCAGTAAATTCCCGGTACGTGTATAGCCACCGATTTGTTTTATGATTGCAGCGCGAATCATTTGTTCTGCCGTCATCCCATTAGCCCCAACATTATTCTTACATGTACCCAGGTCTTGTTGCGTCAGGGTGTGTATGCTATTGTTGCCGTCAACAAAATGCAATTATCCTCAATCAATTTTAGATGTTACCCCCTCATAGACAGATACGGGATAAGAAATTTGTCAAACTCAGCCTTTCTGAAATTAAATTGGATATTTCGCCATGATCCCCGTCACCGATATTAGTTTGGTGGTAATCACGTTTCAAATCCGATTAAATACGGTTACCTCCTGCATGTAATCGTTATTCTTTTTCTCTTCCTCGATCTATCGTTTTTTCTCTACTCTCACCTGCACAGCCTTCATCAATGGAAAGCCATCAATTGGATCGTTTATCAGGTCATGAGTAATTAGATTTACGTTCGCCTCTTTCCAGCCATGGGTAATTTGAATCACCCCCCGTAATATCTCCTTGGGTTCCATTACTATCGCAGGAATATCCAAAGATCCAATGAGTGAGGTCACCGTAACAAGGTCTCCACTTTCAACGCCAAGATTTTCTGCATCGTTCGGGTGTAATTCAACTTCAGGCCCGGCCACCGCCGTGCGGGTGCGAGGAAAGTTGCGATAGCGTCCATGAGAATAGACCACCTTGCGCGCTCCCGTGATCATCACCATGGGATATTTCGGATCAGGATCACTGATGTAGCGGGGTGGAATATATTCAGGCAGATACTCATAGCCGTAATCTCGCAGATACTCAGAAGCAAACTCGAACTTACCGCTTGGTGTCTTCAGTTTGGTATCACGGTATTTTTCATACCGCTTGGGCTTGTATTGAAAGCCTTGGGGGTGCGCAAAAAGCTGCTCTCTGGAAAGGCCCGAGTCTGCAAGTATCCAGTCGTTAAGCTCGTCCTCCGAATTCCAGGGGAAGTACTTGCCCACGCCCAGGCGATGGGCAAGACCACGCCAGAACATATATTCATCCTGGCATTGCGGGAAAGAGACAATCTTGGGTGTGAGCCCGATGAGCTGGTACTCTCCATGGCAATGCAACTCGGAGCGTTCCAGGTAGGTGTCGGCTGGCATGATGTAATCAGCCAGTGCGGAGGTTTCGGTTATCCAAAAATCCCTGACAACAAAAAGCTCCAATGCCTTTAATGCCTGAATCACTTTTTTGGTGTTGGGGTTTGTCAGTACCGGATTGGCACCGGTCAACACCATACCTTTTAAAGGATAGGGTTTATTACTTAAAATAGTTTCCATTGCCATCATGGTGTGACATTCTTGCCTGAAGTCATAGAGGACCGGGAACTTGTCGGCTCCGATGGGTTTCAGATCTCGCAGAGGCAACTCCTCATAAAGTGTCAGATCTCTCAGGCCTGCACCTTCTGGCAGGAAATTTCCACCTTTGGTGTCTACACTGCCCAACAGGCCGTCCAGACAGGCCACTGCCCGAATATTGTTGATGCCGTTCTCATGATGTTCCAGGCCATTTCCTACGTAGTTGACGACTTTGGGAGCAGCTTCGAGTATAGCAGCCGCGGCCTTGATCAGCTTTCCTGCGGCAAGGCCGGTTTCGGCTTCGACCAATTCCGGAGTAAAGCGCTCGGCATAGACGGCAAACTCATCATAGCCTACGCTAAAGTTGTCGATGAATTCCCGGCATTTGGTCCCGGATTTAATTATTTCACGGGCCAGGCCCCAGGCCATAGCACCATCGGTACCGGGCTTGATCTGCAAAAAGATATCTGCCTGACGGGCAATGG
>JAOZLO010000215.1:4208-5527 GCA_029934775.1 Desulfocapsaceae bacterium | reverse complement strand
TTTGAAGAAATTGCGCTTTGTGACAATTGAATAGCCCCTGGCAAGGGTAGCAAGAGGGCTGACACTGCTTAAAACAGATGCTGCATTCGAAAATGCTAACTCTTTATTACTGAGAAGTTTTTGAATTTGACTGGTCAACTGCATTAAGAGTAATTGGAGTTTCTGCTCCCGTAATTCGAGTTTTACCAGGGGAGAATGAGATTCCAACCTCTGGTGTAGATGATAAATTTGTCCTTCTCGGCGGGATAGATAGTTCCCAATTTCCTGCAGAAAATACGTCTTACTGAGATTAAGCCTCAAATCCATGTTCTCGAACATGCTGTCCAGATCGCTGAGCAACCTGATGCTGCTTCGGACATTACCTTCTAACCCGCCTATTTTGCGATCTAAATGAAGTGTTATCCGTCTTTTTAATACGGTCAGATGATTTTTCAGCGCAGTTATGTCAGGCAAGATTTTAGTTGCCGCCCCTGTGGGGGTAGGGCAGCGGAAATCTGCACAATAATCCGCTATGGTAAAATCTACCTCATGTCCTATTCCAGTAACAATCGGAACTTCAGAATTAAAAATGGCTCGTGCTACCTCCTCTTCATTGAAAGCCCAGAGGTCTTCAATAGAACCACCTCCTCGACAGAGCACAATTATCTCTACGTTCTCAAGCTTATTGGCAAGACTGATAGCTTTGGCAATCTCAGATGCAGCCAGTTTTCCCTGTACCTTGACCGGAAGTATCTGGAAATGAACAGGTGATTCTCTGATGTCAGCAATTTTTAAAAAATCTCTCAGGGCGGCCCCTGTTGGAGAAGAGATAATTACAATCTTCCCAGGATGAGCTGGTATCTGCTTCTTATGCTTTTCAGAAAAGAATCCCGCTTGAGATAATTTTTCTTTAAGTTTTTCAAACTCCCTCTGCAGGTTTCCAATGCCATATTGTTCAACCGTATCGACTATAAACTGATATTCACCTCGAGGTTCGTATACCGATATTCTGCCAAAGCAGATCACCTGCTGTCCATCTGATAACGTATAATTAAGGTATCTTTTCTGGTTTTTGAAAAGAACAGCACGTATCTGGGATTTGTTATCTTTCAGGGAGAAATAGGAATGTCCGGAGAAAGGTGTTTTCAGGTTTGAAATTTCTCCCATTATCCGGATAAATTTATACTCGCCTTCCAAAAGAGTCTTTATTGACCGAGTAAGTTCGGTAATGGTAAGCACTGAGTGTGTTCGGGTATCGTATATCATATGTTAAGTAAAAATAGATCAGCAGTGTCCGGTTACAAAATTGCATTACCTTAAAAACGGGTTTAAGGTCTGCT
>JAOZLO010000215.1:0-4198 GCA_029934775.1 Desulfocapsaceae bacterium | reverse complement strand
GAGCTATATATTATATTGTCCGACCTGAGTAAAGTCTCCAAAAAAAAATCATACAAAAAAACAAATGGAGGATTCGCAATGACCAGTGAGAGTGCGTTTAATAAGCGACTTACCGAAGAAACGAATATGGAGAAGGTTGAAGGGTTGTTGGAGCATCTTAATCTGCCGCCCAAAGTGATAGATTTTATCCGAAACTACCAACGCCAGATCCAGATTGCTCTGGTACTTATTGTAGTCGTGGTTGTATCACTGTCTCTTTACAACTCCTATCGTAAAGGTGTTGTAGAAGATGCAGCATCGGCATTGTCTACTGCCCTGCAGAATACCGGCGATGAAAAAGTTCTTTCTCTTACCCAGGTGGTCAGTGAGTATGGAAATACAACTTCAGCCCAGTGGGCAAAGATCGAGCTGGCTCATTTTGATATGAAAAATGGTGAGTATGCAGCTGCTGCCGAAAAATATCAGGTGGAGCTGAGTAATCTGGATGAGAGTGATCCGCTTTATCCTCTGCTATTGTTCGGCGCAGGTCAAGCTCTGGAAGCAGAAAAAAAATATGGCGCGGCAGTTGATCAGTATGACCTTTTAAAAGAATTCAAGGGGTACGGCAATATAGGGTACACCGGCTTGGCTCGCATTGAGGAAACTCAGGGAAACTTTGAAAAAGCTGAAACTGTCTACAATAATTTTTTGCTCAGTATAGGGGATGACCCATCTGCAGCCCAGGCAAAAACAGACATTGAAGCAAGAATAGCACAACTCAAGGCAAAGATGTGAAAGTTATACGATCTTCAAGAGAGATGTATGAACTGTCTGCTCGGTGGAAGAAAACAGCGCAGGTTATTTCTCTTGTACCAACAATGGGGTGTTTACATGAAGGCCACTTGTCACTCATTCGCCATGCCAGAGAGGTAAGTGATAAAATTATCGTTTCTCTTTTTGTCAATCCAATCCAGTTCGGCCAGAATGAAGACTTTGACTCATACCCCGATCAATTTGAAAGAGATAGTGGGTTGATCGAAGCGGAAGGGAGTGATGCTCTCTTTTATCCTCCACCGGAAGAGATGTATACTGAAAACTTCCAGACCAGTGTAAAAGTCAAAACTCTATCCCAGGGGATGTGCGGGATTGACAGACCTGATCACTTTGGTGGGGTGGCAACAGTAGTAACAAAACTTTTCAACATAACTTCCCCGGATATTGCTGTTTTTGGTAAAAAAGATTTCCAGCAGTTAATAATTATAAAGCGATTGGTAAAGGATCTCAGCTATAATATAGAGATTATCGGGGCTCCTATTGTTCGAGAGAAAGATGGCCTGGCCATGAGTTCCAGGAATGTATACCTTGATTCTGCAGGGCGTAAATGTGCACTCTGTCTTTATCAGGCAATCCAGGCTTCAAAAAAAATTTCTCACTCGCGAGATGAACTCTCTGCTGAACAGATAATAGAAGAAACCAAAAAGATTGTAACGCAAGCTGGTGGGCAGCTGGAATATGCTGTCGTTGTAAATGAGTTCACTCTGGTTCCAGATAATTTTGTAAATAATAATAGTGTATTAGCCCTGGCAGTAAAAATTGGCGACTCAGTTCGACTGATAGATAACAGTAAATTGAGATCATAAAACCAACTTTCTGAAAACTACAGTAGTTATAAGTATTCCTTCAGCAACAGACGCAAGAATGTTAGCCATTAAGCCTTCACGCCCTTAAACCTGCCCGCAGGGCATCATGTACATATATGAAAAAATAATGGGAGCCATATTATGCCTGGATTTGAAATATTTGGTGAAGAAGAAAAGAAAGAAATAATGGACGTTCTCGATACCGGTGTTCTTTTTCGGTATGAATTCATCGAACAGCGTAAAGGAATTTTTAAGGTAAAAGAATTCGAGAGTAAATTTGCTCATTATTGTGGTGCTTCTTACGCCCAGGCGGTTACTTCCGGAACTGCAGCATTGAAAGTTGCACTCACTGCGCTTGGTGTGGGGCCAGGTGATGAGGTTATCACCCAGGGATTTACCTTTGTGGCTACCTGGGAAGCTATTTTTGAAGTTGGGGCTATACCTGTTTTTACTGAGATAGATACCACACTCAATATGGATCCTGAAGATCTTAAGAAAAAAATTACTTCCAGGACCAAGTGTATTATCCCGGTTCATATGCTCGGCGCCCAGGCCAGAGTAAAAGAAATTACAGCTATCGCATCTGCGCATGGAATCCCTGTACTTGAGGATACTGCTCAGGCAGCAGGAGGGAGAATTGACGGCAGACACCTTGGGACCTTCGGTAAATGCGGTACTTTTTCTTTTGATTCAGTCAAGACAATGACCACCGGTGAAGGTGGCATGATCATAACAGACGACCAGGAACTCTGGCAAACCATGTCTGAATATCAGGATCATGGTCATGATCATGCTGTAAATCCAGGTGGAAGGGGTGGTGAAAGTCGTAGATTTATTGGTTTCAACTATAGAATGATGGAACTTCAGGGTGCAATAGGGATTGCTCAGCTTGCAAAGTTGGATTCTATGATTTCTGCCCAGCAGGAAAACAAGTCTATTCTTAAGAATGCAGCTGATAAAATTTCAGGCGTTACCTTTAGAAGCCTCGTTGATCAGCAGGGTGATTCAGCTACTTTTTTTGCATTCTCCCTGCAGGATCGGGAACATTGTAAAAGAGTGAATGACTCTTTGAGAAATGATGGGGTTGGGGCTATTAATTTTGCCGAAAACAGCTGGCATTTCTACCCTCAGTGGGAACACCTTCTTGAAGATAAGTCAGCAACAGGCTCCGGTTATCCTTTTTTTGAACCTGGTGGGAAAAAACGTGTAGTCTATGATCCGAAGGAATTACCACAATCAGCCGAACTCCTCGGGAAAACCCTGGTATACCCCGTTTCCATTAAAATGGGGTCAGAACTGCTTGACACTATGTGCAGGGCACTGGAAAAAGCCGGATCCGTATAAACATCCCGGTCAAGCTCTTAAAACGAAGGCAGTCACTACCTGCCGAGCAGTTTCTTTTATTTGTAAAACTTGTGTGAGCCGTATTGATGAAGATAGGTGAAGTGGGCTGCCCAGTACGGCTTCACTGTGTTGTGGTGATAATGGGTCGCCCCATTTGTAAAGTCATTTGTCTGGATCGCAATGTACACTGATTTCATACATTCAAAGAAAGCTCTTGAGTCATCTGGAAAGTACGAATCTTTCTGGAAAGTCCAACTGAACTGATATGGCTCTTTAACGATATCTTTAATGGGAAGGTCTTTTTCTTTGGCGCGATTCAGTGTGACTAATGCTACGGCAACTTGCCCTATCAAGGGCTCAGAACGCGCCTCGTGATAAACATTGAGCGTCAACCACAAAAGTCCTTCCAGTAGTGTCATCGCAATTTCTCTTGTTTTTAAACCCGGTTAAAACACTTCGAATATATCATACCATACCTGGAGCGAAACATGTGCGACATTTGAAGATTGATGGCGTCGTAAAAACCTTAAAACTAAGATGGATCAGCAGTGTCCGGTTAGCAAATTGCATTACCTTAAAAACGGGTTTAAGGTCTGCTCCAGTCCGCTTTGACTGTGAATTTCTTGATTTTCAAGCTATTTTTTCCACCCAATTTGTATCATGCGAGTTCCTCGCAAAGACTGATACAAATCGAATGGTAAAAATAACAGAAAATGCTACAAAATTCTCAGGATGACGCTCCCTGGAGCAAACCTTAAACCCTCTTGCAAAATTTTAACCGGACACTACTGAAGATGGATAAGTAAAAGTCTCAATCAAGATTGATGTAACACTCCACAATAGACAAACATAATACATTTGAATGTGGCGTCAACTTTTGCAAAAAGGATGGGAGAGACAAGACACCGATTGACTACAGCAATTATCCATAAGTCCTCTCGAACAGGCCCCTGGATTTAACGCAATGCCTCCAGGATATATTCCTCAAACTCCCTGTCAAATTGGAGTTTAACTTTAAGTACATAGAGAGGGACAGTTCGTCTGTAGTGACTTATTTTGACAAAATCCTTTTCGGTGGTAAGAAGACAGTTGGCCCCGGAAAATATAGCATCGTGACATAATTTGTCCATTAAACGCTGGTTATATTTTTTATGGTCTTTGAACGATTTGAACTTCACAAGGTTTACCCCTGTTGTTTTGATGGATTCTTGAAAACGAACAGGATTTGCAATTGT
>JAOZLO010000214.1 GCA_029934775.1 Desulfocapsaceae bacterium | reverse complement strand
TACTGCCCCATTATGGGACGGTAAAAAAGACAGCCATGGAGACAAAATAAATGGCTGGGAAGAAATGAAGAAAAGAGGCATGTGGAATTCGGACCCGTATAAATATAAAAAGCATTGGGGTGGGAAATATAAAACGAAAACCGGAAAATTTGAGTTTTACAGTGAAACCCTGAAAAAAGCTCTTGGCGGGCATGCGGAGAAACATAAGGTCAGTATTGATAAAGTTCTTGAGGAAAGTAATTACACCGCCCGTGGAGAGATGGCATTTGTTCCGCACTACGAGCCGCCCCACCGTAATGGCGATATGAAAGAATATCCATTTACCTTTATCGATTATAAATCCCGCCTCAACCGTGAAGGACGAAGCCAGAACTGTCCATGGTACTATGAATTTAAACATGTCGACCCTGGTGATGTTGCTCACCAGGATTCATTAAAAATTAATCCGGCAGATGCTGGAAAACTTGGTATCAAAGATGGTGATACCGTGCGTATCTCTTCTATAGCAGGAAGCGGCGAATGTGTTGCTCATCTCTGGGAAGGAATTCGGCCCGGGACAGTAGCCAAGTCTTATGGTCAGGGACACTGGGCCTACGGACGCACTGCAGCAGCCGATTATGGCAAGGCGCAGGAGCGTGGAATCAATAACAACACAATCATCCCCTGGGATATTGATCGTCTTTCAGGTTCCAATGCCAGGAATGGTGGACATGCCGTAGTTAAAATTGAAAAAGTTTAATTGAGAGGAGGACAAAATAATGACGCAATATGCAATGGTTATAGATATGCGAAAATGTGTGGGTTGCGGTGCATGTGCCCTCGCCTGTAAAACTGAGAATAACACACCGCTGAGGAATAACGGTCAAACATATAACTGGGCGGATTTTTTACACGAAACGACAGGTAAATTCCCTGATACTAAATATAAAACCACCCCTGTTCTGTGTAATCATTGTTCAGATGCTTCCTGTGTTGAGGCCTGTCCGGTTGAACCAAAGGCCATGTATAAAACACCTGACGGTATAACAATGCATAATGATGAACGCTGCATAGGTTGCCGTGCCTGCCAGGAGGCTTGTCCATACAGCATGGAAGAGGTCAAACGTGACGGAGGGTATGGTGAATACAGCGTTATCAGCTATAATGAGGAAGATGAACCAACCCATCCATTCTATAAAGATGCCAAACCGCTTATTCCGGGATGTACCTCCTCCGGCATAGATACGGCAAGGGCAGTAGGCGCTACTCCTCCAGACAGGATGTTGTTTGATCACCCTGAATATGAAGATGTAAGGCGATCCAACGTTGTGGAAAAATGTGTTTTCTGCGATCATCGGGTTAAGAAAGGAGAATTGCCGTATTGTGTAGAATCCTGCCCGGCAAATGCCAGAATTTTCGGGGATATAAATGATTCTAAGAGTGAGGTGAGCATACTGCTTAAGAAATATAAGGGAACAGTACTTAAACCCGAAGAGGGCACAAAGCCAAACGTGCACTATATAAGAGAATATGGTGTAAACGGCTAACCTGGTCGTAAGAAGGATCAAAGGTCGGAGTAGTATTTATCCGGCCTTTGGTCAGGAGTAAAAGGAGTAATTTTTTAATGGAAGAAATCGAGAACAAAAAACAACTCGGCGACAGTTTGAAACTTATGGCTGCATTGTTTTATGAACCTGATATTACACTGTTGGAAGAGGAGAAAGTTTTTCAAAATCTCTCAAAACTCTTTGAAAATATCAATCCTGAAGCCTGCACTTTAGTAGATGATATGCACAGGGCTTTACAGAGCAGCAGCCAGCGGGAACTTCAGATCGCCCATGCTGAACTGTTTATTGGTCCCTATGAACTCAAAGCTTCTCCTTATGGGTCAACCTATTTGGAAAAGAGACGAAGAGTAATGGGTGACTCCACAATGGATGTCTTGGCATTCTATGGAAAAGCTGGACTGGAGGTCGATGTTAAACAGCCACCCGACCATATCGCCATTGAGCTTGAATTTTTGTCTTACCTCTGTGGTCTTGAAGTAAAGGCGTTGCAGGATGGAGATTTACAGAAAGGGGCAGAGTTACAGGCAGAGCGAGAATTTTTTCTGGGAAACTTTGTTCTCCCGTGGATGGATGGATTTGTTGCAAATATACGCTCTGGAACAGATGACAAATTTTATCTCTGTTTTGCTGACTGTTTCGAGAAGTTTCTGCAGCAACTTACTGTTCCCACTGAATCTTCATAGAGTAGTCAGTTTAATGAAATGAGAAACTCATGTTGATACAGCCGCTTATTGAGAAAATATGTACTGATTCTGCAGTAAAGGTTGAATTTGACATCAGGCGCTGCCTGCGGTCGAGATTCAATAAGAATAATTGTGTTCACTGCCTCCAGGTATGCAGGAGTGGTGCCCTGGAACTGCATGAAAAACACATCGTTTTTGATGCTGAGAAATGCACGAGTTGTATGCGGTGTACGGCAGTATGCCCGAGGGACGCTTTTGTTGGTTCCATAGATATTCTTTCCCTGTTACAGGATCTGAGTAACAGGAATGAACCGGTACTGCTTTCTTGCGAAAAGAGAACTGACAGTAATGATCGTATTGCCATCCCCTGTGTAGGTTTCTTTTCTGAACCGTTGCTGGCAGCTATTAACAGTGTGGTCAGGAGAAAGTGTTTTATTGATACCAGCCGCTGTGCGGAATGTGTGAACAATCACTGTTTGACTGCACTGTACAGGAATATGGAAAACGCTATTCATAAAATAAAAGGTAACGGAGAAGTTAGACTGGAATGTCATGTCGACAAACAGTTTGATTCGGCTGCTGATGGGAAAAATGGCAGAAGATCATTTTTACGGATGATTAGAAAAACAATTACCAGTATGGGAAAGGACACGCTGAATTTTCAGTTTTCAGACTCGGAGAAAACAGAGGATTCACATAGCAAAAAAAAGGGCAGGGATATTTCTGCTCTGCTGTATTCGTTTTCTGCCCTGTCAGATCGAGAATTGTCTGAAAAAGAGACATTACTCCAATATTTTTTTTCAGTGAGTACGGATGATCATTGCGATTGCTGCCCGCTGTGTACGGGCATGTGCCCGACGGGAGCCTTGAAGAGGAAAAAAGAGAACGGTATGAAATATCTTACCTTTACAAGTGGTGACTGCAGTGGTTGCGGGTTGTGTGTTGATTTCTGCAGGAAAGATGCTCTGGTTCTGAAAAGTGGTTTTTCAAGAGACCCCGGAATACCGTTGCAGATAAAAACCTGTTAATCAGTCCCCCATTTACCACCACCTTCATCTGAAGGAAAAATCGCTATAGGATCAATTTTCTGTCCTGGTCTGCATTTAGTTGTGCGAACCGGGAAAATGGGATAGGATGACGCTGATTTTGTATTGGTAGCAGCTGGATAGAAATTTCTTGAACCTACCTTTTAAAAGCGATTATTTTTCCCATGTCTTTTATACCTGTTGTAGGAAAACCGATTAAAAAGCAGCTTGAAGATCGAGAAGAAAAAATCCTCTCGCCATTAGCAGCTCTCAACAAAAACTCCTCAGGACGCAAGGTTCAAGAGGAGGAGGACGTACCTGATATACGGTTGCCGTTTCAAAGAGACCGGGATCGAATAACTCATTCAAAGACTTTCAGACGACTCAAACACAAAACCCAGGTTTTCCTGGCTCCATCAGGAGATCATTATCGCACGAGATTGACTCATGTTCTGGAAGTGTCCCAGATAGCCAGGACTGTAGCTTCGGCTCTCTGCCTCAATGAGACACTCACAGAGGCTATTGCCCTGGGGCATGATCTTGGACATACTCCATTTGGTCATGCCGGTGAGGCAACACTGAATGAGCTGCATCCGGGCGGGTTTCGTCACTATGCCCATAGTCTTCGTGTTGTGGATTTTCTGGAAAATAATGGAAAAGGGCTGAACCTTACCTTTGAGGTGCGGGATGGTATTGTCAAGCATTCAAAAGGACAGGGGGATATTTTACCAAAAGATAAATCAAAAATTGCAGTCACTCTGGAAGGGCAGGTTGTTCGTCTGGCCGATATAATTGCCTATGTTAATCACGATCTGGATGATGCAGTTAGGGCAGGTATTCTGAAGGAAAAGGACGTCCCTGGAGGAATAAAAAAGATTATCGGAGATCGTCACTCCAAGCGAATCGAAGCAATGGTTCGTGATCTGATTGTAGAGACTATGACAGCCAATGATGGTAATTTGAATATCAGTGAGGATATGCTTGAAGCTATCACTGACCTGCGAACATTCCTCTATGATAATGTATACACTTACTATAAGGTGCATGCTGAGTTTGAAAAGGCTCAGCGAATAATCCGCGACCTCTATTCTTATTTTATGGAGAATGGGCTTATTCGATTGAGAGAAGAAAAGCGAGTGGGAGAGAGCAGGGACGAGTGGGCCGACGGGAAGGTGGCCCACCGTAAGGTTTGTGATTATATAGCAGGCATGACTGATCGCTATGCTCTGTCAATTTATGAACTGATTTTTCTGCCGGAATCCTGGAAGGTCAGGTAGAGGTACTAACAAACAATAATAGAAATATAAATATGGCTAAAGAAGACGATAAGATATTGAGTAAGGGATATGAATTTGCTGAAGTAGAAGAGAAATGGCTCCGTCACTGGCAGGATGAGAGCTGTTTTTCCGCCACTATGAAAGAGGGGAAACCTTCTTTCTCAATAGTAATTCCTCCCCCTAATGTTACAGGGGTTCTCCATGTCGGTCATGCACTGAACAATACTTTGCAAGATATTCTGACCCGTTATCATCGTATGTGTGGTGATAATACTTTGTGGGTACCGGGCACTGATCATGCGGGTATCGCTACCCAGAATGTTGTTGAGCGTCAGCTGGCAACTGAGGGGAAGAGTCGCCATGACCTTGGTCGTGACCAGTTTATTGAAAAAGTGTGGGAATGGCGCCGGGAGAAAGGCGGCGCTATTATCAACCAGCTGCAGAAGCTCGGGTCCTCATGTGACTGGGAGCGAGAACGCTTTACAATGGATGAGGGTCTTTCGAAAGCTGTTCGCGAGGTTTTTGTCCGGTTGTATAAAGAAGGGTTGATTTATAAGGGCGATTATATTGTCAACTGGTGTCCCCGGTGCCATACTGCGCTGGCTGACGATGAGGTTGATCATGAGGATACCAGGGGGAAACTGTATCATCTCCGTTATCCATTTGCGGACGGGTCGGGTCATGTTGTTGTAGCCACAACCAGACCTGAAACTATGCTTGGAGATACTGGCGTAGCCGTGCACCCTGACGATGAGCGATACAGCCATCTTGGCGATGTGGGCATCAAACTCCCGTTGACCGGCAGAGTTGTTCCTGTAATCTTTGATCATCATGTTCAGATGGATTTTGGAACCGGGGCTCTGAAAGTGACACCATCTCATGATCGTGATGATTATGAAATTGGTTTGCGACACTCTCTTGAGCTGTTGAAGGTAATTGATGACAAAGGGGTTATGAACGAGGCGGCCGGAGAGTATCAGGGGCTTGATCGTTTCGAGTGCCGTAAAAAAATTT
>JAOZLO010000213.1 GCA_029934775.1 Desulfocapsaceae bacterium | reverse complement strand
CAACAGACATTTACTTAGAACAGGGGCATTTTGAGCAATGTTTTCCCTTCTTTTTAATGTACTTACCACAACATTTATTTTTCAGTTTCTCTTTCTTTTTTTTTCCCATGACTTTTCGGGGCTAGTTAAAGTTTGACTTTATCCTGAATTGCATTCCATACATCTTCGTATGCTTTTGCTGCAGGACGTGACCTGGCATACGCCAGTACCGGTGCTCGATGAACCCCCATTTTTTCGATATCAGTTGAAAAGGGGATCGATTTATCGAGAAAATTTCTATATTTTTTTCGTAATTTTATAATTGTTCCATTGTGCAGCTTCTTGGTTTTCTGCACCATTGAAAAGAACGGCAACAGTTTTTTCCTCTGATATTTTTTGTCTCCGAAGAAATCATAAAGCTGCTCCAGCGTACGTTCTGATAATGTGGTCGGGATTACCGGCACAACAATCTTGTCTGCAACTCTGAAAACATTCTCTGATAGCAGGGAAATATTAGGAGGGCAATCCAGAATTATCACATCATACTCATTTCCAACGGCTTTCAGTGCCTTCTTCAGTCGTGAGCGACTGTTTTTCATCCTTGAAAGAAAGATATCAAAGTCACGATAACTCATATTGGCAGGTAAAAGATCTAGATTATCAAAATCACTTTCCCGTATAGCTCCGATAAAGCAATCTACATCCTTGAAAAAAGACTGCTTTTTTAATTTACGGGAAGGTTTTACCCTGAAGTAAAACCCCGATGCTCCCTGCGGGTCCAGATCACACAGTAGTGTCTTCTTGCCACTCAGGGCACTGGCATAGGCAAGATTTACAGATGTAGCCGTTTTCCCAACTCCACCTTTATTGCTGTAACAGGCAATAATTTTCATTTCAACAATCCTCAATTCGAAAGAGTTCTGCAAATGAAGCTCGTGTCTTCTCATTATCAAAACGAGAAAAATTCTTCATTACAAGATTACGTTCTCTGCACTGTAACTGATAAAGCATAGCAGTAAGGGCTCCTATGGATTCAGCAACTTTCATTCCTCTTTTCCTGGACATTGACTGTTCCGACATAAACATCCCTAGAGATATCTGCTGTACAGAATAGTCATTAAATTTTCCTAAGTTATCCTGCAGCACCTTCAAAGATTTGATAAGCGTTTTCACTTTTTTCTTCGACAAAAACGACAGGGAAAACTCCATCAGGTAGCGCAGTTTTTTACAATGGATACGCAGTTCGTGCACCACCTCATCAGCAGTTGTCTCATCTATGCTACGGGCAATTTTACACACCTTCTGATATCGTTTGGAAATCAATCGGGAAACATAGCAACTTGATTTCTTCGTGGCATCAGTACCGGTCGTCATTTTGTCAGCATCTGCAAACAGTCCAACCCATTTTTCAATAGACTGATGGTAAAATTTTCTCTTTATCATCTTACACACTTTTTTATGTTCTTCCTCTCTCTCCTTTGAAATAACATCAAACATAATCCTGAGCCCTTCATAGCTGCTCTCCGGAATCAGTTGAAAATATTCATCCCGGGCAAGCAGATAGACATCAAGGTCACGAAGAGGATTCGTCTCTTTCATAAGATCAGCAAACTCGCGCTTCAGTTGTTCGGTCTGCTCCGAACCATACACTCCTTTAAAGAGACTGAGGACAGATCTGACCTTACGAAAACTTACCCGGAAATCATGCAGAAACTCTGTATCATAATCCACTGCTATACCAGTTTCATTCTGTCTTGCGACATCAATGTACGTACGGATTATAGTTGTGGCACTGGTTTTTATCGGGCTTTCCGGCGCAAGTTTAATATCCGGCTTGGCAATATAGTTTTCCGTTCTTATCCCCAGACGACTGTAGATATCTGTAACTCTAGTACATGGGGTAGCACCCATACCTGAAAGTAACTTTTTCAGGCCTGTATGGGTTGACTCATATCCACGAAGAGACTGTGTAAGTCCAAGTTGGAGTGACTTCTTCTTTCGAAAAAAAGAAAACCAGTGCAGCCGTGCCCGTGTTTTTCCCTCATCGTCAAGCACCAGCACTCTATCCCTGCATAATTTAATTCTCGACACAGGTATAAATGCTCGAAGCACTGATACTCCTTTCAATGATCTGGCAACAGGGCCTTTTTCCAGCTCAGTCAGGAAAGACCAGGTTGAAGCCGCCTGCTCCGCAATTTCCCCACTTAGAATATTTATCAGTAGCAGAGACTCGTCAGTTTGCAGGAGAAGCCTACCTGAAAGTTGTATCTCATTGTCAAAAGTATCCAGCACAGTACCACTGACCACATCACCTCTTGCAGCATCAAAACTGTAGGGAGAACCGGCCTTCAGGCGACGGTTTATTTTTTTTAGATTTTCTTTTGAAGAAAAGGTAAAAACAAAAGGTTCCATAATCACTCAACTCTTTCTCATTTGATGGATATATTATTCCTTGACTATTGTCACAGGCAAGTTTTCCAGGAGACAGTCCATTGTAATACAGTTACAGAAAAATCACACGGTGCTGACAGAATAATGCAGATGTATGTCTAAAATCAACCCTTCCGTCAATATTGTGGCGGTTTTTAAACCTTTTTTTTCTGATCCGCTTTTCACGAAAGTCATATACCAACAAGGTACTTATCCCCCCCCTTGTTGGGTGTTACTTTCATAACATTAAAGCAGGGTCATCGTTGTGAAATCATTTCTTGAATGTTAGAGTGGCCGAGAAATTTAAGAAACGTCACAAACCTCCTCTACCAGGAATAGCACTTTGAACAGACAACCCGGTTCCTTTGTTTATAAATCGCAATACCCCTGCTCTGCCGAAGATCTCTATTTATATCACAGCAGACCTGGTGCTCTGGAACGTCTCCTCCCACCATGGGAGAAAACCACTATTATTTCAAAGCAGGGAACTATCAGCCCCGGGAGTCGGGTGAAGTTAAAAATGTACGCAGGACCTTTCCCTTTTCACTTTCACGCACACCACATCGAAGACCAGCCGGGGAAAATGTTTCGGGATATTCAGGAAAAAGGTCCCTTCTCCAGCTGGTCTCACACCCATTATTTTCAGAACACGGAGAAAGGATCTCTGCTGGAGGATAGAATCGAGTACACTCTCCCGGGCCATCGATATCTCCCCTCTTTTGTGACAAATCATATAAAGAAAAAACTTACCAGCATCTTCCAGCAACGGCAACGCACCCTCAGCGCAGATATTACACTCCATCAGCGATGTAGCCAAACTCCCTTAAAAATACTTATCACAGGTGCAAGCGGTGTCCTGGGAAAAGCTCTCATCCCCCTGCTCACCACAGGAGGACATACAGTATGGACGCTGGTTCGCAGGCACCCTGATCCTGAGAGAAATGAAATTTTCTGGGATCCGGAAACAGGCATTCTAAACCAACTCGACCTGCCGGAACTCGACGGAGTCATTCACCTGGCGGGTGAATATATAGGTCTTAACAGGTGGACTACAGCAAGTAAACAACGGGTACTCGAAAGTAGAACCAGGGGTACTGAACTCCTGGCAAGAACCCTTGCCTCACTGAAAACCCCACCTAAAGTATTGCTCAGTGCATCCGCCGTTGGTTACTATGGCAACTGTCGTGACCGGTTGATTGATGAAATGGTCCCCTCTGGAAAAGATTTCATTTCCACTGTTTGTGAACAGTGGGAAAGGGCTGCCGGGCCGGCCAGTCAAGCAGGTATTAGAACCGTATTTCTACGGATGGGTGTCAGCATGACCCCCCGGGACGGTGCACTCCATCGGATTCTTTCAACTTCGCCTTTGGGTTTTATGCGCTACTTCGGTTCCGGCAAACAGTATATCAGCTGGATCAGCAGCGATGATCTCATATCAGCCATGCTCCATGCCCTTACCACTCCAGACCTTCAAGGACCAGTAAACATAACTGCTCCGAAACCGGTTACCAATAGGGAACTCATGCGAGTCCTGGCAAAAATAACTGGACGGCCCCTCCTCTTCCCCATACCCGGACATCTTTTTCAGATGATGTATGGACAGATGGCCAGGGAAATAATACTTGCAGGTTGCTGTGTTTCAAGCAAAAAACTTCAAGATTCAGGATTTACATTTCGACATCCAGATCTTGAAACAACCTTGAAAAACCTGCTTGGAGCGGTGGATCTAAAACCCAACAAGGTTCAGAAGTAAGGCACTGAAAGGAGAATAAAGTTGAGTCAAAAGCTGAAGATAACACTCTGGATTATTATGACCACAGCCTTGACATGTGGGTTTCTTCATCACATCGTCAACCCGGGAATAATGAATTTTGAGCGGTTGCACATTTTTCTCTTCAACCTCTGTGGTGGCGGCACCATACTCGTTTATTTTACGGAAGGAAAACCTTCTCTCAGCCCCAAAGCCACAGTTTTTCTCCTGCTTTCCATGGCTTTTGCCTTCTGTGCATTTATGGAGTGGTATGCGCTCACCCTGGCTATTCCTCTGGCACTTGCCATAATCACAGAGTCAGTCCGTGTACAGCACTTTGGCAGTTGTCTTCCCCGAAGACTTTTTTCATCAGATGAGAGTACATCAAGAAAATTCCATCAAGCTGCGCTGCTCTGCCTTTCTCTAGGTTTACTGATTTCAATTCCTGCCACCCTCAATTCCGTTTACGGCCACTGGGTTACCTTGGAGAAACTCAAGCTGGACACCTTCTTTCTCGGCTTTTCCTTTCCCATTTCGCTCATCAGTATGTCGGTCATTTTCTCCCTGATGAAAGAGGAATGTCAGCCAGTCACCGCAGTTCTCAAAGAAGTATCTTTCTGGATAATTAACCTCGGGGTTATTATTTTCTTTCTCTTTATTCTTGCCAACTGGTTCCTGCCCCAGGTTGCCATTGCTACAATTCTCTTTTTCACCGTCTCTCTTGTTCTCCATTTATACTGGCGGCAAGGTGTACATTTACAGCAAAAAGCCTTTCTCACATCGGGAATTATATTCCTGGTGATTACGGCAATTACGGGAATTATATATATTCTCCTTGCTTTTTCTGATAGTTACAACCCGCAAGAGACCCTGCCACTTCTCCGAATGCATGCCTTTACTGCCCTTTACGGCTGGAACTTAAGTGGGCTTGCCGTAATTGGCCGGCATAAAGATTTTCCGATTCAGCTGCATTCCTGGAAAGTGCTCCTGCTCCACTGGTTAACAGTTCTGATCCTCTGTCCATTGGGGTATTTTTACCCCTTTGTGGCAATTGCAGCAGTTCTCTGCTATAGCTGGTTACTCTATATCCTGCTCTTTAACAGTGGGCAGATCGATCAGAAAATTGTTCAGGCAGAAAACCGGATACTGACCACGGAATAAAAAAGCTCCCTCATTTTTTTCAGATCTCAAATAATTTTATCCATTGCCGCCGAGTCTTGGATCTGAAGGATGTAATCTAACTGATCAGTTAAGGCTTTCACACTCAGGTCGAGGAAAACCTGTCCTTTTTCTCTTGTCGATTCAGTTGGGTCTCCAAGAACACCACTTTTTGAAATGTTATTGAATTTAGTGGGAAAAGAGACACAACCTTCAGCAAACATGTCTCTTTTAACAA
>JAOZLO010000212.1 GCA_029934775.1 Desulfocapsaceae bacterium | reverse complement strand
CAGACCTCTCTGCCAAAGGCGTTGCACTCTGGAAGCAGTTCTTGGAAGATATTGGCGAATTGTAAATGACAGTTTAGACCATCCTTCAGTTTGTATTTTTAAGGCGCAACTGCCCTCTCCATCGTGGAGGGGGTGGAAGCGCCTTAATTTTTTTCAGACCATCGGACTACCAGCATATTACAAGGATAATTGATGAAACAGAACCGAGTTCAACTTACGAGTTGCACAAAAGCGGCTGGATGAGCCTCTAAAATCTCTCCAGGGGACCTGGATCAGGTTTTAAAGGGGATCAACTTTCCAACCGATGAACATGTCTTGGTCGGTACGGCTACCGCAGATGATGCCGGAGTTTATAAAATTTCTGATGAGCTTGCCTTGATCCAGACAGTAGATTTTTTTCCTCCCATTGTTGACGATCCTTATGATTTCGGTCGTATTGCTGTAGCCAACGCCCTCTCGGATGTCTATGCCATGGGCGGGATTCCCAAAACAGCGATGAATATTGTTGCCTACCCAATCATGAAGATGAGTAGGGAAATACTGGGAGAAATACTGGCCGGAGGCAGTAAAAAGCTGGAAGAGGCCAATACCGTTCTTCTGGGCGGCCACAGTATTGAAGATGAGGAAATAAAATATGGTCTCTCGGTAACCGGATTTGTTCATCCTGAAAAAATTTTAGCAAATCAGGGATTACGGGTCGGAGACGCACTGATACTCACCAAACCTCTTGGTGTTGGCATTATAAACACGGCCGTCAAGGGAAAGCTGGCAAGTAGCCAGACGGTTAAAAAAGTTACCGAATTTATGGCAGCCCTTAATAAAGATGCAGCAGCAGTCATGCTATCCTTTCCGGTCTCAGCATGCACGGATGTCACCGGATTTGGGTTGCTGGGACACCTTGCCGAGATGATAGCAGGAACAGGGTTGGAAGTTACTCTTGACAGTGAAGCGATTCCAATTCTCGATGAGGCTTTCGAATTTGCAGCGATGGGCTTGGTGCCGTCCGGTGCCCATAAAAACAGGACATATCGGCAACACATGGTGGAAACAATGACCGGGTTTGATCCTATTCTTCGTGATATACTCTTTGACCCACAGACTTCTGGAGGATTGTTGATAGGCTGTGCTGAAAAAGATGGTCTCTCTCTGCAGCGCCGATTGCGGGAAGTAGGGGTGGAAAAAGCTCAAATAATAGGTTATGTAACGGACGATACAAATGAAAAAATATTGATCCGATAAAAAACAAAATAGATACAATGATTAAAAAACTCGATGCCAGAGGGCTAACATGCCCAGCCCCTGTTCTTCTGGTCAAAAAAAGTATTGATGAAGAAAACCCGGAGGAGTTGTCCATTCTGGTAGACAATGATTCCTCCAGTGAGAATGTTACCCGGTTTCTCGGTACCAGAGACTATGCTGTGCAGATAACTCCGCAGAATGGCGAGTTCCATCTTCAGGCTGTACGCAAAGGAAATATCGAACCACAGAAACAGGCAGTATCAACAACCCCATTGCAAACTGGAGATCCCTCACTTAAAATCCTTGTTCTGGTTACAAGTAACCGGATGGGACGTGGAGATGACGAACTGGGCGAAAAACTGATGGTCAGCTACCTGAAAACAATCAATGAGATGGCAAACGATCTCTGGCAGCTTATCTTCGTCAACAGCGGGGTGAAATTAACAACAGACTCATCCCCTGTACTTGAAGAACTGAAAACCTACGAGAAAAATGGTGTAATTATTCTCTCCTGCGGTACCTGCCTTGAACATTTCAGCCTGACAGGTGCCAAGCAAGTCGGTGCAACCACAAATATGCTCGATATTGTCACAGCTACCCAGCTGGCCGATAAAATCATCCAGGTAGGATAAAACAGAATAACTGCTCTTAGTAAATTTAAAATACCTATTAAAAAATGTTTATCCAGCGAAAAATAATTAGATTAATTGCTTTAGTCCTATGGGGATGTCTCATTTTTCTTATAATCGGTAATCAGCGAATCAGTTTCGATTACCTGCAGGAAGAAAAAGCACTAACACTTGAAAATAGCCAGTACCATTTTTCTGAGCGTGGAAATGATACCGAGCACGCTTCTAAGTACAGGAAAGACAGGGGCAAAGGCAATGTATTGTTTGGTTACTCGCAAGAGGAAGCGTTTGTCAATTTACTCAGTTTTAATTTTCAAAAACCAAAACAGATTCGTTTTGTATCTCGTTTCAGTATGACGAAGTCCTGCAACCAGGGAGTCATTCCGGGCAAGACAGATTTATACCTTAATGTAAACGACAGTGAATACCTCCTCCGAAATCATAGTTATAAAGAGAGTGAACTGATCCTGGAACTGTCGGCTGATGATCAGATTGCAATTTATGCTCAAACATCAGACAATGCTTGTGGCGCTGTCCTGGTAAGTATGGTTGAAGTTCGTAAGCTCGGTGGTTTTGTGCATTATCTTCTGCTCAACATACTCTGGGCTGCCTTTATTATATTGATGCTTGCGAGCGGTAAATTTCTAATACCGCTGTTATCTGCCTCTGTTTTTTATATTTTTCAAAAGGCAGAACTTCTTTATTCTCCATTTTTATTCTGGGAACAGCTCCTGGTATTCACCTCACTGGCAATTGCCACAGGCTTAATATTGTCACTTACTTCGTCATTTCATAAAAACAACTTGTTTGCAAGGTCGCTCGCCACTGGATTTTCTTTTCTGCTGGTACTGCTGACCTGTGTTCTCCCTCTACTGGTACTTGGTTTTGAAGAGGTATTTGATGTACAAATGAGCAAGTACGACTGGTTTGCTGTTCTACAGACTAACCTCCTGGAATCTTTTGAATTTGTCACAGTATTTGCGTCGGGAGATTTGTGGATGAAACTCATTGCACTGATCGTAATCCTCTTTCTGCTGCTGCTTTTTTCTGGAAAGAAACAGGCAAAATGCCGAGCTGTCCATTGGCTGGCCATACTGCTTTTTGGCTTTTTTGCGATGAATTATTATGAGGAATCCAATTTAATCAATGAGAGTTTTGCAGCAATATCCGAATACAATGAGGACCTGGTTCGGTTAGAAGAAAAAGCAAAACAGCGAAAGAAGCATATTGGACAAATTCAGGCTGACAAACAACGTACTGATGAAGTGTATGTCGTCATCATCGGAGAATCAGGAAATCGTAATCATCTCTCATTGTATGGTTATCCCCGGTCCACCAATCCCAGACTTTTAAAAAGATATCAAAATGACGATCTTATCCGCTTTGATCAATCATATTCCTGTGGCGTCAGTACCTTAGGCTCTTTGAAATATTCATTCACTTCGGCAGTACTTAAGAAGGGAAATCCAAATATTTCTCCAACAATTATGGAAGTACTCAACAGGGCAGATTTTGATACCTACTGGCTTCATAATGGCTCAACTTCGGTTGCACGTAACTTAGTGGGGTTGATCGGTGAGCAAGCGCGGTATACTGATAATCTTTCTTCTATCTCTGGTAAGGAAGATGGCAAGCTGCTAGCCGAAATAGATAAGATTCTGGCAAAAAAAAGCTCCAATAGTAAAGTTATTTTTCTGAAAACCCAGGGGAGTCATATTGATTACTGCAACCGCCTGCCGGATAAGGGTGAGTGGATGTTTGAAGATTCCTCTTTTGATAAGTGGATGATGCCGGATAAATACGAATTTACCAGGCTTACGTCCAAAATGAAGAAGTGCTATGATGGAACAATTAAATATACAGACTATTTTGTTGATGAAGTTATCAAGCAGATAGAGCAAACCGGAAAAACAGCTGCCGTTATCTATTTCTCTGATCACGGTGAAGAGATCGTTGAAGGTACAGCCCATATGGGTAAAAAGCCTACTTACGGTGTTTTTTCAATCCCCATGATTCTCTGGTTCTCAGAAAGCTACCAGCAGAGGTATCCGGTCAGATACAAGAATGTTGCAGTAAATGCTGAAAGGGTTTTTGTTAACGATGCGCTGTTTGACTCACTGCTTGGGTTGATGGCTGTTAATTATGATGGGATACAGCCTGGCAATGATGTCTCCAGCGAGCTCTTTAAAGACGGGAAATATATTTACCGGGGTAAAAAAACAGTCTATGATTCAGACAATTATATTTTCAATACCCCCCGAAACCTTGGTATACTCCGCGACAAAAACTCTCCATATTCTGTCTACGCAGGCCCCCTGGAACACCCTTTTCATGTGACCTGGGTGACCGGTGAAAAACGTTATGATAATCTAGTACTTGCCGGAGTCTATCAGAATGACATATTTAAGCTCGATTCACCCCTTTATCGTAAAGCGCCTGTGGCATTGGCTACTGTTTTTAAATATCTCAAGCCTCACCCGGAACGAAAACTTTTCCTTCGGCTTAAGGTTGATACCAGCGATAACAATAAAATAAATACTATAGTTGACAGTTTTTTTTCCCTGGTTAAAACGAATGAGATCAACCAGGAAAGTTTGGTCGTGGCCTCAAGTAATCCCATATTTCTTGACGCCCTTAAAAATCAGAATATTCAGGTGTCTTATCTGCTGACAGGTGAAAAATCAGGCAGTAAAATTGAACAGTATGAAGCTGTCACTGTTGAGCATGATCAGCTGGCCCATTTTCAGGAATATCTTGGCGATAAACAGGTTGATATATGGGTTTCATCCTGTGATATCAACAGCTGTGACCAGAAGTTTTTCAAAGAACTCGATACACTGGCTGAAAAATTCAATATTCGACGGGTAATCCTGCCGATGTTTGGGCTGTGATACTGTTTAACTACTCTTTCCAGTCAGGCCGGATATACAGTTCAGTCAGCTGTTTTCTGGCAACCGATGCAGGAGCTTCAGTCAGCGGACAGGTGGCCTTCTGAGTTTTGGGGAAAGCTATAACATCACGGATGGAGTCATTACCTGTAATCAGCATCAGCAGGCGGTCTAACCCGAATGCTATGCCACCGTGAGGTGGCGCACCGAGTTCCAGTGCCCGCAGGAGAAAACCGAATTTCTCGCTTGCTTCCTCCGCTCCAATCCCGAGAACCCCAAGGACCTTCATCTGCAGTTCCTTTTCATGAATACGAATTGATCCGCCGCCAATCTCAGTACCATTCAGAACAAGATCATATGCACGGCTGTAGACCTTTCCGGGATCACTCTCAAGTTTATCGATATCTTCAACTCTTGGAGCCGTAAACGGGTGGTGCAGTGCTTGATAGCGTTTCTCCTTCTCATCATACTCAACAAGGGGAAAATCAGTAATCCAGACAAAATTAAAATCATCCTTTTTAAGGAGATCAAGACGCCTTGCAAGTTCTACACGAAGTTCTGACAGTACCTGAAAGACTACCTTGGATGAATCCGCTCCAAAGAAAAGGAGATCCCCGGGTACAGCATCCATTGCACTTGTAATCTCGGCCCGTTCCTCATCGGTGAAAAACTTGGCAATGGGAGACTGCCATTCACCATCCTCTTTCATCTTCACCCAGGCAAGCCCTTTAGCGCCAAACTGTACTGCGTAATCAGTGAGGAGATCAAGCTCTTTACGGGAAAAAACAGCACATCCTTTGG
>JAOZLO010000211.1 GCA_029934775.1 Desulfocapsaceae bacterium | reverse complement strand
TCCGAAGTCTACGCCAATCCGAAGTCTACGCTTATCTGTTGTTTTTTTGACAGAGTTACAGTAGTAAGGCGCTAATCTCAGGAATGTTGTAATCGTCTGGGTCAGAAAAATAATCCAAAAAAATTCTAATCAAACAAGGTCATTTTGAAAAAATGCGAAACCAGGGAAAGTAACAAATGAACGACGACACCATAGCAGAAAAAATCGGCCAACTCTTCCTGATTGGCTTTGAGGGAACCACACTCTTAAAAAATGACCCTATTGCAGCTGATATAGTTAACAGGAATCTGGGAGGAGTTATTCTCTTTGATAAACTGCTCGCCAAAAAAATGGCTGCCAACAATATTGTCACGCCGACTCAGGTAGCTGATCTCACAACCTCACTGCAGGATTTAGCAGAAGGAAATCTTCTGATTGCTGTTGACCAGGAAGGAGGAATGGTAACCAGGCTGAAAGAGCAACATGGGTTCCCAACCACTCCTGAAGCGGAGACACTTGGTAATGCGACAGACTCGGATGAGATAACGCGCTGCGGTCAGCAGGTGGCTCGTTTACTCAGTTCCCTGGGGATAAACTTCAACCTTGCCCCGGTAGTCGACCTCAACATTTACAAAAAGAACCCTATCATCGGGGCGTTGAGTCGCAGTTTTTCAGAAAACCCTGATATTGTCTTTGAGAAAACGACCAAGTGGATAGAAGCGCACAGAAAGGAGCGATTGCTTTCCTGCTTAAAGCATTTCCCCGGTCACGGCAGTTCCCGGAGTGATTCCCACCTTGGTTTTGTTGACATCTCCGCTACCTGGCGTGAAATTGAATTACAGCCCTACAGAGACTTCATAAGTCGGGGATACCAGGAGGCAATTATGATCGGTCATCTTTTCAACAACAATTTTGATGAGATTTACCCGGCTACCCTATCTCACTCTACAGTCCATAAGATCTTGCGCAGTCAACTTCAGTTCAAAGGACTTATTGTCTCAGATGATATGCAGATGCGAGCCATCACCGATCGGTATGGCCTGGCCGAAGCATGTTGCAAAGCAATTTCAGCCGGTGTAGATTTACTGATAATCGGAAATAATATCTGTCACGACCCACACATTCTAGAAAAATTGCACTCAGAGTTGCTGAAAGCCGTAAAAACAGGAAGGCTTACAACAAAACGAATAGAAGAAGCGTGGACTCGTATCCAGAAATTCAAACTTTTAAGGGCAATTTAAAATGAACCAAAATGAAGTACAATCGCATTCTCTCTTTGTAGGCTATCTCCTCTGGATTTTCGGATTTTTAGGAGCACATCGATTTTATTATGGTAAACAGATAAGCGGCACAATCTATTTTTTTACCCTCGGGTTACTCCTGATAGGATGGATTGTTGACCTCTTTCTCATTCCAGGTATGAACGAACAGGCAGATATACGTTTTCAACGTGGAAAAATTGATTTTAATGTCTCCTGGCTGCTGCTCACATTTCTAGGTTTTTTCGGGATTCACAGAATGTATATGGGAAAGTGGATTACAGGCCTTATTTACCTCTGTACAGGTGGTTTGTTAGGTCTGGGCTACATTTACGATTTCTGGACACTGAATGATCAGATATCCCTCATAAACGGTTCTGAAACATGAAACACTGTTCTAAAAATACGCCGGCAAAACCATTGGAAAAACCGGAAATTGAATACCCCTGTACCTGGGTTTACAAAGTGATCGGCCAGGATTGTACTTTGTTAAAGGAAATTATTGTTTCGACCTGCGCTCCACAGGATGTGATAATCACCCATTCCAACACGAGTTCCGGTGGGAAATACCACAGCCTCAACGCGGAACTCAATGTTAAAGATGAGGCAAGCAGACTTGCCATATATGAAACTTTAAAGAGAAATTCCGGTGTAAAATTCGTTCTGTAACTGAAGACATGCTAATGACTACTTCAACATTTGAAAAAAAATCACAGCTCATAGCTTCCCTGCGGGAAGGTATTGCTGTTGTGCAGATGGTTCTCTTCAAAGAAATGAAGGCCAGATTAACAAAAAAACAACCACTGAAAAACCACTCAATGCTCGCCGGATCTATCACCAACGAGGTATTTGGAAATCAGAACCAGGAAAAAAAATTTGTGGCTTTCAGGCAGGAAAATCTTGGTAACATTGAACTGGAGCTCCTCAACCTGAGCGCTGACTTACCAAAATTCTGCGAAAATATAACGGATGCCCTTCGCATTCAGACACTTTGCGACCACCAGGAGGGAGAAGACAGTTCCGAAACTCTTATTAGAGCAAAAGAACTGGAAATTCTCGTTGAGGAAAGAGAAATCCCTCTCCCCTCTACCTTCATGACCATCGTGAGGTTACTCGGAGAAGAACACAACCTGATAATCCCACCTGTTCAGATCACATCAGAACAGGATAATTCAATAATGCATTGACAGAGTCATCTCAACTTTACCCGGACAACTCCTTTTACGGAATTACAGACAAAAACTGCCTCGGCCGCCTCAACCATATCTTTTGTCAGTATCTGCTCAACTAACACGCCAGGCAGATCACTCATCAATTTCTCACGTATCACCCCCGGCAGCAGGCCACAGTGAACAGGAGGGGTAAGATACTGACCCTGTCGATAAATTATTATATTCGAAATACACCCTTCAGTAACCTGCCCCACCTCATTACAAAACAACAACTCAACCAGTCCCTGCTGCTGTGCACTCATATATTCCCGGTCATATGTCTCTCTCATGGTTGTTTTATGAAAACACCACGGCGAGTCAGTGCGTATCACCTCCTCTGAGAAATCGACCAGAGGCAGATTGTCACTCTTTTCAGGTTGCCGTTCTGCAAATGCAAGTGCAGTAACTGCAGGTGGATCACAGGGCATCACTTTCAAGGATAATCTGCCGTCTTTTTTCAAAAGAAGACGTACACGTTTGCAACCATTATCAAACCGTAATTCTTCCTCAAACAACCGGTCTTCAATCACCCTGAGATCATAAGAGAATTTAAAAAAATGTGCACTGGATTTGAGTCGCTTCAAGTGAGAATCAAGGAGCCAGTACCCGCTCTCAGGCTGCCAGAGTACTGTCTCAATAAGGGAAAAATCAGGGATAGCATGAGTGAGAAACCTTCCTTTCAACAGTGATTCTTTCCATTCCTCTTCCGGATCTGAATCATGTGTAATACCAGCACCAATTCCCATTTCACCTCTATCATTTTTCAATCGAATTGTTCGAATGGGTACATTGAAAACAGCAGTTCCATCTGGTGCCAGATAACCAATTGCTCCTGTATAGACACCACGCTGCTCCTCTTCCAGTTCGTTGATAATCTGCATAGTACGGATCTTTGGAGCCCCGGTAATTGAACCACATGGAAACAAAGCCCTGAAAATATCTACCAGGTCAATGCCTTCCATCTCCGTCCCAGATATTTTGGCCCTGATTGTCGATGTCATTTGCAACAAACTTTCATACGACTCAACATCAAAAAGAGTATCAACTCCGACCGTACTCTGTCCATGGCAATGCATCAATCTGGAGAGATCGTTTCGCAGCAGATCAACGATCATCACATTTTCACTTCTATTTTTAATATCCTCGTGCAACTGCTTGCTGTAAAGTCTTTCTTCAGAACAGTTCCGTCCCCGTTTCGCTGTTCCCTTCATGGGCCGAACGGTTATTTGTGAACCATTTTTCTTAAAAAAAAGTTCAGGCGAAAATGAGAGCAACCTCTCTTCTCCACTCCGAATATAAGCACCATAAGCCACTGATTGATTTCTACGTAAATCCCTGTATAATTTTTCGGGACTACCATGAAAATCAAAGAGGAGTTTCAAGGTATAATTAACCTGGTACGTGTCCCCGGCGGCGATATACTCCTGAACCTTTTCAAGGGCTCTGAGATACCTCTCTTTATCCATATTTGATCGCAGATCAGTAATGACATAATCACCCAGAAACGGACTGGAAGTACCCCACTGCGGCAGATTATTCTCGCCTGTATCATGGTTAAAACAGTACGCTTTTTCGAAAACTCCAAAATCAGCAATTATACTTTCACTGCCCACATATGGTCTGGTTGTGACGTCAATTTTTCCCTCAAAAACAGCACCAAACTCATAACCTGCCCATCCTGCCAGATAATACCCTCTCTCCAGATACCGCTGTAGAGTGTCAAGATACTCTTCCAGATCATCTCCGACCCGACATAAAACTCTGTCTATGGGCTCAATGAAAAGAAATGATACGACATTTTCACTATCTGGCCGGCAAGTATCAAGGAACACAAATTCTTTCTTGTCGTGTAGAAAAACCAGTAAATCTTCGAGTGCAGGATCTTGAATTGAATACATGCGGCTAGCGTGATAACCTTCAAATATGATTATTTTTCAACGACACCTGTTGCTTTTCGTGCCCGTGCAGTTTCAGCTTTAAGCTCTTCATACTCTTTTACAGACTTCAGTACAGCCTCATCCTGTTGTTTTTTCATCTGAATTACTTTCTCTTTTACCTTTTCAGGCTTTATCTTCAGTCCATCAGCACCAAATAAAGTCGCAGCAAGATATTTGAAGGAAAAAAACATCAACTCAATATCATCTTTTTTAATCTTCTTGATTGTCTCTTCATCAATTTCATAAATATCAAGAAATGAACTTTCAAATACAAATTTTCTGAAAGTTGCAAGATCGGTCGAGGCCATAAAAAACATCCGTTTCGCCTGTTCAGAAAGAGAAGCTTGAAGGCCAAAGGATTTTCGACGCATGACCAATCGTAACCAACCCCGATTCATCTCATCCCTGATATCAACACCCTGGTCAGCGCGCCACTCCCGAACAGTCCACTCCTTGTCTTCCTCAAAACCTTTGCAATGATCTTCCCGGACAATAAAATAGAATTTTTCTTCAGCAGATTCAAGCTCAATGCCATTGGCATCCCTGGTCCCACCTTCATGAAAATCAGCCATACCTACCGGATAATACCTGCAGGCAGTAGGCCTGTCCTTATAAACTGTGCAACCCCCGGGAGTAACAAATGGGCATTTATTATCATCTTCCTGCAATTTAATCATAACTCCAGGCATATCTGTTTTTTCCAGATATGTGGGCATAGTGTATTGCTCCAGGAACTCATGTGCCGGAATTTCCAGTCGTTTAGCCAGTGTCAAAATATCATAAGGGGTAAGAACAATTTTAATTCCACCACAACACGCAGTAAAACACCGTACTCCCGGATGGCAGCGAAATTTTAAATGGCTGTCAAGAGTCAGTTTTTTTGGCTCTACTGAAGAGGGATTTTTTTCTTTCCCAAAAATCGTCTGCTCTTTACCACTTTTTTCTTCAGAACTCATCACATCTCCTTATTAATACCTCAGTTATCATATCATACAAGCAACCCCCCATAATAAACATCTACACAGGATGTGTAAACATATTTAATTAATTCTCCAGCCCAGGGGCAGGTTTGTTTGTATTCAGCTATTCACACCATTCAGTTCGGTTGCAACATGGTTATTGCTTGCAGTTTTGTTGAATAGTTCGTATATGTCATTTGGCTTAATATACTAACACCC
>JAOZLO010000210.1 GCA_029934775.1 Desulfocapsaceae bacterium | reverse complement strand
CGTCGCTCACATAACCCGTTATGCTCGCTCCTCGCTCCTCGAATACAACAAAAAATCCTATTAATTTGTATTCCGTTTATTTAATTCCCGTTCCTAAGTGATCTTTTTTAAAATTACGAGATATTGGTCCGAAATAAAATGCCAGTTACATTCTTCTTGTCATTTTTTTCGAGGCGGAAGTTCAGCGGCCCAGAACATAAACCAGATTGCGCCGGGTACGTTGGTTTTACAGATTTTGGGTACAACTTTTACAAATTCCGCGTCACCGTAAGTAAACTGCTTGTCATGCACCTCAATATTGATGGCGGCAATACCTTCCGTCTGATAGTAGCAATCCCGTGCCACTCCACTTCCAACACTGACATCATTATAATTTTGTGCTGCGGTGAAATTGACTATGGTTTCATCATCCCTGTCGTGCCGATTCAGCAGAGAAGCAATTTTTTCCGAAACTTTTCGAAAAACCTCGTAATCACTCCTGCCCCCGAGAATATTCTCATCCACCCGTATCCTGGTTGAATAGGCATAAGGGTACAGAACCTGAGTGGATCCGGCATGGTAATCAATTAACGCCACCACGTTTTTGCCGGCGACAAGTCGCTCCATGGCCTCCGTCTCCCTTTCGGAAAGGAGACTGGAGCCCCGGTAAATTCGCGAAGAAGGCGATCTGCTCCTGATAAAAAGATGCTTCTGCTCGCGTGCAACGTCCCATTTGTACTGGAAATTTCTGTTAAGGTCAGTGCCAAATGCGTCCTGCAGATAACCTTCTGCCTTTGCGTCAGATAGCATGATCGTATTTTTGTCGTCCTTCGACCATTCTTCCTTCCACACCCGCTTTTGACCGGAACCGCAAAAAACCCGTTTCTGAGCAGACTCATCATAGATGGCATCAACCATCTCCTGAGAGGTAACGCTGAGAGACGGTTTAAACAGGCTCACAGTTTTACTGTCTGCACTCTCACATATAACTGCAACTTCCTCTTCCAGATCTCCACCTTCAGCGGTATCATCGTAGTCGGCCAGAAAGCAGTGCTCAGTGTCGACAGGTGTGGATTTATACGGAGTACCATCCTGTTTATAACATACCTCTTCTGATATGCCTGTACTCAGGTTGTTACGATTTGGGCGCCATCCCGAGCCAAAATATGATTTTTTTCCGTCTGCTGTCCTGCTGTAATCATAGCCATCAGGGTTAAGTACTGGAACAATGATTATCTGCATGGTCTGCAGGAGTTTCTTGATATTTGTTATTTGTGGAGTGATCAACCTCCCGGAAACAATCCCAACACTTTTGAGAATTTTTTCGTTTATCAGCATCCCTTTATCATCTACTGCAGGCTCACCATTATCTTTATTGAGTAGCAGGTATTCAGCTATGCCGATACACACTTCAGGGGTGGCCCATTCATTACCATGAATCGCTCCGGTTATTATTACCGTCGGTTTAGTGGCGTTTTTCCAGGAAGCATCCTCACTTATTAAAATGGCCGTTATCTCATTGCCATCGGTAGTTTTGACACTGTCTTCCCCACCTATCTGGGCAACAATGGCAAAACCCGAAGACATGTTCGCAAGATCATGTAGATAGCTGCTGATCGTTGTACTACTCTTAGCACCTCTTTCGGCATTTACACAATATGCGGCGAATACGTTCGAGGCGGTAAAAGAAAAGATGAGTAAAAGAATATAAATATGCTTCATTTCCGGGCCGCCTCCATCCCGGCAATTTTCTTCTGAACACGACCTGCCAGCAGGCCGCTAGCCTCACCTGGATGATCTTTCAAATAATCGGAAAATTCCCTTAACAAAGCAAGAATTTCCGAATTTGTCAGGTCCTTGATCCCACTGATTACATATTCTTTTTCTCGATCATAGCCGGAGTAAAGGATTTTTCGATAATATGGTACGGCGGTTTTTTCAAAACTCCGGAAAAAGCCTATTGCTGCATTTTGAATCTCTTCTATCTCCTCCTCTTTTGAATAGTCAAGAGGACCGATCTCCTCAAAGGCAACCCCGTAGATCGAATCCTTCAACTCGACCTTGCCGAGTGTCCTGGTCAGGTTAACAGCTATCCAGACCTCCGTTGGGTTTGTCGAAAAGAGAGATCTTTTCAGTCCAATGGTGGCCTCCTCGGGATATTTTTCCGCAACCTCCGGCAATTCGTGACAATGGGGGAAGTATTGAACCAGCAGAGGGACATAAACAGCAGGTTTTTCAGAAGACTGTTCAACAAGAAATTCTTTTACAGCATGGCTGGCAAATTCGTTTTCATGGGGGTGAGGGCCATACTTTTTAATAATTTTCAACTGATCCTCAAATGGTGTGTCAGCAGTGAGTTTTTTTAAATCTTTTTTAGATTTAACTTCCTGCAGACTTGGCCCCGCCCCCCATTTAACACAAAATATTTCACCTTCCCCTCGATCCTCGCAGGCATTTTCTTTGACCAGGGCCTGAAGGGCGTCTTCCGCACGGCAATCATCAAATTTTCGCAGTTTCCTGGCTATTCGATACTTCCTGCGAATTTCCGATTCACCGCCAGGTCTGTTTTTTTTAGTCAGGGAAGGATCTTCAAGTTCTCTCAACAACTGCAGTAACTCGCCTTCCTGCTCATATGAGCAGTATCTTTCTTCCCTGGTAGGAGTTGAGGCTTCACCCCTGTCATCCTTTTTATCTCTTTTATCTTTTTTTTCCCATTTCCCCCATTGACCTCCCTGCTGCCATCCTCCACCCCAGTTTTCCGCAAAAACAGCCCCATTCCATACAACAATTCCCAGACAGGTAAGCATGACAATTAACAACCGCTTCATTCTGATCCTCCATGGTTACAACAGGATAAAAAGGGTTCTACCAGAAACTCATCGATATTGATTATTATATACAGCATGTGAAGCAAAGAACAAACCATTTACAGTAAGGAGGAAACTCATATATCCAGCCTGTCTAAAAATGAGACGCCATCCAGCCCCAACTCCGTCCTTCTGCTATCTTAAAACTAGACAGCAAAGGGAAAAAAGCTCTACACCAACAACTGGAGTAATTAAAAAATCAATTGTTATTTTAGTATATTACACATGAATTTTTCTTTTCACAATAAACAGGCATACCCTTTGCAAAATAGCCAGCAAATAGCAAACAGAATTAAACAAATAATACTGGAGGAGATAGATAATGATGCACTCAGGATTTGGATCAGGATTTGGATATAACGGTAACTGGATATGTGGTCCTGGTGCTTTTTTTCCGGGACCTATTGGCTGGGTAGTTACACTGCTCTTCTGGGCTCTATTGATCTATCTTGCGGTCAAGCTCTTTAAAGCCATCTTTTCCGGCAGCTCAAAAGAGCCGGCATCCCGGCTTGACAGCCTGAAAGAACGTTATGCCCGGGGAGAGATCGGAGAAGACGAGTATAATCGCATGAAAACGGAACTCAGATGACCAGTGTTTATCAGACACAGGATATATTATGAAACGACGCACCTTTATAAAAAACAGCCTGGCCGTTCTGGCACTCGCCGGAGCAGGAACCGGTGGCTTGTCACTGCTGGATAAATCGGGATTTGTCACTACGGCGGAGGCAAAAGGGTTTACCAGTATTCTGCCAATACCGCCGTTACTGGAGAACCTGGATACAAGTGGAAGAGCAGCATCTTTTGCCATGGATGTTAAGCAGGGGACTGTAGAATTTTTTCCCGATAAACCAACGGCAACCCTGGGCTATAACGGCAATTTTCTCGGGCCGACAATTCGGGTTAGAAATGGCCAGCGGTTCCAGATAAACGTCAACAATAGTCTGCCGGAGGTGACAACCCTGCACTGGCATGGACTGCATGTCCCGGCACAGTGGGATGGCGGCCCCCGCCAGCCTGTCCCTGCCGGAACAACCTGGAGTCCCGATTTTATTATCAACCAGCAGGCAGCAACTCTCTGGTATCACCCCCATGCAATGGGATTGACCGGGGAGCAGGTCTATCACGGTCTGGCTGGATTGTTTCTGATTGAAGATGAAGTTTCGGACAGTCTGGATATCCCAAAAACTTATGGAGTAGATGATATTCCGCTTGTTATCCAGGATCGACGTTTCTTTGGCAACGGGCAGTTTGCCTATGCCCAGAATATGCACGATGTGATGAACGGCGTGATTGGCAACTACCTGCTGGTCAATGGTGTCATGCAGCCAACGCTCACCGTGCCAACCGGTCAGGTACGATTGCGGCTGCTTAATGGCTCCAACTCCTCTATCTACAGGATAGCATTTGATGATCAGCGTATTTTTCAGGTCATTGCTTCCGATGGCGGCTTTCTCGAACGCCCCGCCGCGATGAATTCAATCGTACTTTCTGCAGGTGAACGAGCTGAAATAATAGTCGATTTTTCAAAAGAAAGTTCATACGCAGTTATCAGTCTGCTGGTTGATCAAATGGGAGGTAGTAAATTTGAGGCCATGCGAATCGCAGTAAACGGAAAAGCTGAAGTTACAACAATACCAAAGACCTTGCGGATACTTGATATAATCCCTGAAGCTGAAGCTACAAAGGTTCGCGGTTTTATCATGGAAACAATGTCCAGGGGCCGCGGTAGAATGGGCATGGGAATGATGGGCCGAAGGCTTACAATTAATGGCAAAAAAATGAATATCAACCGTATTGATGAACAGGTTGATCTGGGTTCCACCGAGATCTGGGAGATTACCAACCGTTCAGCCATGATGATGAATATGCCCCACTCCATGCATCTGCATGATGTCCAGTTTCAAGTTCTTTCCAGAAATGGCCGTATACCACCGCTTCATGAGCGGGGTCGCAAGGACACCGTTCTGATCATGCCCGGAGAAACAGTACGGATAATCAGCCGTTTTCACGACTATACAGGTGTCTATATGTATCACTGTCACCTGCTGGAACATGAGGATGATGGCATGATGGGACAGTTTGAAGTGATCACGTGATTCTATTAACGAGGAAAAAATGAAGACAGCGATAGTACTTGTACTGATATCAGCAACAGCGATCCTTTTGACGGGCTGTGGTCATTATGGCATGGGTCGCCACTACAACGACGGCTGGCATAATCTATCAATTCCTGGATCGAGGAATATGTACATGAGACCAATGAACAGCCAGGGAATGTATATGAATGGAAACAGCATACAGAGTCAGGGTGGCTACGGGAGATAATGATGAACTGCGCCTGGGGATATACCTGGCATGGTCGCTACTTCTACCATAGCTGGTTGCTCTGGATTTTTCTGATTATTGGAATTGCAGCTGCAGCAATGTTCCTGTTGCGAAAAAAACAGCAAAGGAAGTGCCCCGAATGCAGTAATCGTGTGGAGGATGCCTATCTGCGATGCCCGGAATGCGGCCAGGCATTAAAAAGCCACTGCCCGGGGTGCTGTCGAATTGTTGAAAACAGTTGGCAGAGCTGTCCGTATTGCAATGCTCCTCTACATTCGACAGAGCCTCATAACCATCACGACAAATTACAACCGGATTCATAAAATAGCAGATCAAAGGTCTGCTCCATTAACCCCCGAAAGGGAAAATCAACAGGAGATTGAACAATGAAAAAAGAGATCAAAAAAAC
>JAOZLO010000017.1 GCA_029934775.1 Desulfocapsaceae bacterium | reverse complement strand
AACAATTAGAAAAAGCAGGCTTCAAAAATCGCGGAGGCAAAGGCAGTCATCGTAACTTCATCCACCCACAGGGTATTGCCATAACACTATCCGGGAAATTAGGATCTGATGCCAAAAAGTATCAAGAGAATGAAGTAAAACGCAAAGTAACGGAGTTAAAAAAATGAAAGACCGAGATAAATACTTAAAACTTGTTGAGTGGTCAGAAGAAGATCAATGCTACATTGGCTCAATACCAGGTTGGATTGGGCAATGCTGTCACGGAGCAGAAGAAGAAAAAGTTTACCATGAACTCTGTCAAATAGCTGATGAATGGATTGAAATTTACAAAAATGAAGGGCTGCCACTTCCAAGCCCAACAAATAAAAAATATTCTGGTAAATTTCAACTTCGTTTAGGAAGTGAATTACATAAAGTGATCTCACTCAAAGCCATGCAAACAGGAGACAGCCTTAATAATTTCTGTGTCAAAAAGTTAAGACAATCACTCTCACCAGACCACCACAGCAAAAGCTAACCTGAATCTCAAGGTCGTCTTCATCCTGAGGGACAAAAATACAAGATCAAAGCAAAGCTCCGAAGCCACGTTTACCAGCAACTAAAACAATCACCATCGTTTGGTCCCAGTTTGTCGGGAATGGATATTGCAATTTTCATTAGGAGCACCTGCCCATGATTTGGCAAAACAACTTTGAATGTGGTGTATATTTCTCAATATATTACAAGCCAGGTGGTTTTTTACTTTGAACAGCACTCATAATGCCGGGAAAATTGACTCAATTCTGGGGGTATATTCCCCATTTGTCCAAAAGTTTTATTGCTGGAATTATGCAAGCATAGAGGATAGAAAATTGGAGCTTCTGATCATAGATAAACCAGAACTACCCAGGTGGTTTTCAGAGGGTTTTTAGTGCATCTTAACGCTCTTTATGGCTTTTTAATGGTACGTAACGTACTGATATTTCCAGGTATGCGGATAGGTGCAACATGATATCCAGAATATCCACAGTTTTTTCGGCACTCCCCTTCAGTAGATGATCATAGACATCATCAACATATATAAATTCACAATATAACTCTATAGTCCGATGATAAAAAAATTTCATATCGAAATACCACTCTCTTTTGAGGATAGCTTTAATCTACTCCTTGACAGTGGAGATCATATTATAAATTGGAAAACCAATAAATCAGATTTTAAAAACGGTTATATGGAGTGGAAGCAAAGTTTGTTTTCACTAACCGGTACTGCAACTATTATTGCACAACTGCAGCAAACTGATGAAAAAGCTACCTCTGTTGATATAGCAGTACAAAAACCACTCCAGTTTATGGATCCGCTAAGAATTTGTGACAGGGTATTTAATAAATTGGACAGAGCTTGGCAAAAAAACTTCAAAAAAAACAAAAACCAAAAATAAATACGGCATATACAATTGAAAAGTATGCATTGAACTCCACTGCGGACTCTATCCTGATGTCCACCATATTACCCCGAAGTTCATTTTAAAAAACTCAAGGAGCAGAAGGCAGATGGGTAAGGTTGTATTAGCCAGTGCCCTGCTATCCCTTCACCACAGCCAGGGGCCGTAATTTAACTTCGATTTTTACCAGATCAGCCTGAAGCTTCATTACCTTTTCGATATCCTTATAGGCCCCCGGTGCTTCATCCAGATCTTTCTTATGGCGAATTGTGTGGATCACGCCAAGGTGATCAAGTCGCTTCTTTTCCGCATCAAAATCCAGTTTACGGATCGCCTTTTTTCTACTCAAACGTCGCCCTGCTCCATGAGAGCAGGAATGAAATGATTCGTCATTTCCAAGGCCACGCACAATATAACTTGCAGTTCCCTGGCTGCCCGGGATTAATCCCAGTTCACCTTTGCGGGCCCTGGTTGCACCTTTCCTGTGTATCAGCACATCTTTTCCTCCATGCTGTTCCCAGGCGGCAAAATTATGCGACTTATTAATTAACTTATCAAATTTCACAGGACCCACCACATCCAGCAAAGATTCCTGCACCCGGTGCATCATTAACTTTCTATTAGCCAGTGCAAATTCAACACAATAGTTCATCTCTGCTGCATACTCCCTGGCCTCACGGGTATCTGTCGGTAAAAATGCAAGCTGCCATTTTTCAGGAATCTGAACATGCCAAGAATCACTGAGTCTGCACGCAATTTTGTTATGATGACTGGCTACTTTGTGTCCAAGATTTCTGGAACCGGAATGTATCATGATCCAGATAAACCCATCATCCCCCAGCTGTATCTCGATAAAATGATTTCCCCCACCCAGAGTACCAAGCTGATGTCGAGCCTTATTGTACTGCTCAGATACCGTTACCATTTTTTTCTTATCCAGCCTCGGCATTAAAAATATGTCCTGTGGTGAAGTATGACTCTTAAAACCAAGGGGAACAACCTTGCGAATCTTCCCTATCACTTTTTTCAGGGACTCATTATTAATTTCCTGCAAAGATGTACGAACCGCACACATTCCACAACCTATGTCCACTCCGACAGCATTTGGAATAATCACATCTCTAGTGGCAAGCACGGCCCCGATCGGCATACCATAACCGACATGGGAATCAGGCATGATAGCGATATGCATGCAGGAAAAAGGAAGATTGGCTAAGTTTCCAGCCTGAGCCAGAGCTGAACTATCGATATCCTCGAGCCAGAGTTTTATTGGAATTCCGTAGGTCTCAATTATTTTCTTCATTTTTTTCACCTCTCCATATGGGGGGATGTATATTTAACTCCATAACTCTTATATGTGTCGGCATATTTTTGCCGACAACGGGTGATTGACAGGTGATATTTTGCCTAGACAGCTGGCCGTATAGTATATAATACACCTAAAATAATCCCATTACACAGCAAGTTATACAGTATAATATTTTGTGGGACACTGGTGGCACCAAATTTGCAAAACTAAGTTTGTCGTTGTAGTTTCCATTGTCCCGAGTGGACGAAAAAATCATAAAAAGGAGTTTAACATGAAAATTGGACCTAATTTGAAAAGCTTTACCATCGCCGCCGTTGCCCTTGGAATATTTGCATTTGGCAATGCCCAGGCACTTGAGGAACGAAACTATCTCCTGGCCACTGCCAGTACCGGAGGTACTTACTATCCTGTAGGTGTAGCGATTTCCACACTCACAAAAGTGAAACTCCAGCCAAAACAGAAAATTGGCATGTCAGCAATTAACTCTGCCGGTTCAGGTGAAAATATAAAGCTCCTCAGAGAAAATGAGGTGCAGTTTGCAATTCTCCAGGGATTATATGGATATTATGCCTGGAACGGAGCCGGCCCTCTGGCAAATGACGGTCCCCAGAAAGACCTCCGCTCAGTCAGCATGCTCTGGCAGAATGTAGAACAATTTACAGTGCTTTCTAAAAAAGTTGAATCAGGAACTGTTTCCGACCTTCTCAATATGAAAGGCGATAGAATGGCCCTGGGGAAAAAAAACTCTGGAACTATCGGCTCCAACGCTACCCTTCTCGGGAATCTCGGTATTGATATAAATAAAGACTATAAACTCGTGCATGTCGGATACGGACCGAGTGCCGATGCCCTCCAGAACGGCCAGGTCAGTGGAATGGGAACACCTGCAGGTGTTCCAACAGGCGCTGTAACACGTGCAATAGCCTCAATGGGGGACAAAGTAACGCTGCTAAATTTTACCGACGAACAGGCAAAAAAAGCTGATGGCGGTCTCAATCTATGGACTAAATACATCATCCCTGCCGGTACCTACCCTAATCAAAAGAATGACGTCACAACGATTGCTCAACCCAATTTTCTCGCAGTCCGAGCTGATATTGACGAAGAGGCTGTCTACCTTATAACCAAAACACTTTATGAAAATCTCCCATTCTTAAATGCCATCCATAAAGCTACCAAAGCCATGAGCAAGGAAAAGGCCATCAACGGTTTGCCAATGCCTTTACATCCTGGTGCTGCACGCTATTACAAAGAAATTGGAATGACCATCCCAGATGAACTTATTGCAAATTAACCTCTAATGGTGTCATAAAAACTCTTCCGCTGCTTCATTGCTGCAAATGGATGTTGAAGAAATTTCCCAACATCCATTTGTAGTACTCATTGTTTGAATTTCGATCCGCTTCCACAACATTTTGCAGGTTTTAAATCCATTTACACTATGTCAGGAGACTCAGACATGCAGGAGCACACTAAAAAGCAGAGCACCGGTGATACGAAAATCGAGCAAATTATCTTCATTCTCGGGGCTGGTATTTCATTGCTCCATATTTATTTTAACAATTTTACTGTACTGCCTGGGTTAACCCAAAATGCTCTCCACTACTCCGGTTTTGCCCTGCTCTGTGCTCTAGTCTATCCTATGTGTGGCGGTACTATGGAAAAACGCAGTAAACGCATCCTGTTTCTTGATATTTGCATTGGTCTGGTTGCCGCAGTCTCCGCTATTTATATGATTTCCATGGAAGATGCCATCTATGCTCGCGGCGTACACCTTTCTAATGCTGAATGGATTGCGGGTATTCTTCTGATTCTTACTGCTATCGAATTTACCCGCAGGACAACCGGTTGGATCATTCCTGTTTTAATTGTTATCTCACTTACCTACGTCGGTTGGTGGGGAAACATGCTGGATGGAGTTTTTAAATTCGGGGGGTTAACAGCGGAAACAATTCTTTTCCGGTCCATATATGGGGATGATGGCCTGTTTGGAAATATTGCCCGGATCTCTTCGACTTTTGTTTTTATGTTTATCCTTTTCGGTGCCTTTTTACTTCGCTCAGGTGCTGGAGAATTTGTCATTAATATTGCCAGGTCAGTGGCAGGCAAGACCGTTGGGGGGCCTGGTCTGGTTGCAGTGTTCGCTTCAGGACTAACCGGAACTATATCAGGATCCGCGGTGGCAAACACAGCATCAACCGGCGTTATCACCATCCCTCTTATGAAAAAATCCGGCTTCCCAGCAAAATTTGCAGCCGGCGTTGAGGCAGCAGCTTCTACAGGGGGACAGTTGATGCCTCCCATCATGGGAGCCGGTGCCTTTGTCATGGCAAGCTACACCCAGATTCCCTATACAACAATTATAGCGGTCAGTGTATTACCGGCAATTCTCTATTTTGCCACTGTAGCTTTCTTTGTCAGGATAGAAGCCAAACGATCCGATGTGATTGTAGTTGATGATGATCAGGTACATATTATAGACGTTCTCAAACAGGGAGGTTTGCCCTTTCTATTGCCGATTTCCACTCTCATCGGGTTGCTTATTTACGGCTTCACACCAACCTATGCCGCCGGGATATCAATCATTGCAGTCATTGTCTCTTCGTGGTCCACTCCAAATAAAATGGGATTACGGGATATTTTTGAAGCTATGTCACTGGGTGCTAAGAATATGGTAATGACTGCCATACTTCTCTGCAGTGTAGGACTTGTCGTAAACGTTATTGCCACTGCAGGGATTGGTAACACTTTCTCCCTGATGATTACCAACTGGGCTGGAGACAGCCTTATCATTGCGATCATATTGATTGCACTTGCCTCTCTTGTGCTGGGCATGGGACTTCCCGTCACTGCTGCCTATATTGTTATAGGTACCCTCTCCGCACCCGCCCTTTACAACCTCATTGTTGATGGCCAGATAGTTGAAAGTTTAGCCAGGGGAATTCTCTCTGAAGAGGCAAAGGCTATTTTCATGCTGACTGTACCTGAACAGGCTGCTCTTCTTGGCCAGATGATACCAATAACAGAGGCCCGGGCAATCCTGGCTGCTGTTCCACCAGACTTAGCAGGATCCTTGCGAGATCTGGCTCTCGATAAAGACGCTGCCACATATGCTCTTCTCTCCGCCCATATGATTATTTTCTGGCTCAGCCAGGACAGTAATGTTACACCGCCTGTCTGCCTGACCGCCTTCACTGCTGCTGCCATTGCTAAAACACCCCCGATGGCTACAGGGTTGCAATCCTGGAAGATAGCCAAAGGATTATATATAATACCCCTCCTTTTTGCTTACACTCCATTTCTGGGAGGAGCCTGGTATGAGGTCCTGGAAATATTTATATTCGCACTTTTAGGTCTCTATGCATTTACAGGGGCATTACAGGGATATCTGGAAAACAAACTGAACTGGCCTTTTCGGATATGTTCTCTTGCCCTGGCTTTTTTCATGTTACAACCTTCTTCAATATTCATTCATATTGGTGCAGCTCTCGCTTTTCTTATGCTTTTCTTTATAAATTTAAAAAAAGGGAATGGAAAATCTGTGACATCTTCGCCCGGATAATAATCCCCAGTACTGCTCCCTCCGGATTGTAACCTCGTACAATCTGGAGTATATAACAACCTGAGCGAACCGTTTTCCCTTAATTGCATATTAGTACCTTACTCCCTAACTTCTGTCATAAAAAACAAGAAACCGAGGAGAGTATTTTTAAATTATGTGGTTACACATACCACCATGGTACTTATACCCCCTTGTGGGGTGTTAGTATCCGGAAAGAAATGAGTACCTTCACGATTATCGGGATGAATGTATGGTTGAATCTTCTCGACAGCCTCGATGGAATAAAGTAAAAAAACTCACTACCATAATTCTCTTAACCTTCACAGCAACCACCCTCTTCGTTGCGTATGTAGCCCTTTTTACCAAGAATCGCACCTATTCCCAGATTCATAGGACAGGATCCATGCGGGTCAATTTCTATGCAAACTCCCTTCGCAATGCGCTGGAAAAATTCCGCCATCTCCCCTATGTCCTTGCACGGGATACAGGTATTCGAGCCTTGTTAAATGGGGAAAATCATCCACATAAGGTAAATCCTCATCTGGATGATTTTGCACACATTTCGAACACACTCATTTTTGTTCTCGATTCCAGTGGATCAACTGTTGCCACGAGCAACTGGCGTACCGACCAGGATCTCAGCGGCCATAATTTCAATTTTCGCCCTTATTTTAAGGACGCCAGAGAGGGACGATCCGGGGGCTACTATGCGGTTGGCTTCCGGACAAGGAAACCCGGTTTTTTTATCTCCTACCCCGTGCTGCAAAAAGGAAAATTCCTCGGTGTCGTTGTGGTTAAGGTGAGTCTTGAGGATGTTCAAAAGTCATGGCAGGATGGTGGGGAAACCGTTATTGTCAGTGATGCATACGGGGTCCTTTTTCTCAGTAGCAATACAGACTGGAAGTACAAATCCCTTCGTCCTCTGTCGAGAAATACTGCCAGACTGTTGCGGGATACTCAATATCTGGGACTGCCTCTTACCACACTAGATGTCCACAGAAAAAGCATCGAATATGGTAATATCCTTCAACTGGAAGGAACACGCTATCTCGAACAATCTCTGCAGCTTCCCGATTATGGCTGGCGTATTCATTACCTTACTGATCTTAAAATTGTTTCAAATCATGTCAAACTAGCCATCACAGTATCTGCTGCAACAACAATTATGCTCCTGCTGATCTTTCTTTATTTGCGTGAGAGACGTCAGAAAATAATCTCTCGCCAGGAAACAGGTAAAGCACAGGCCATCAAAGATATAAATGCTCGTTTGCGAAGAGAGATAAGAGAGCACAAACTGACCGAAGAGAATCTCCTTAAAACGCAAAAAGAACTCATTCAAGCAGGAAAACTTGCCGCCCTCGGGCGTATGTCAGCAGCCATAGTCCACGAGCTCAATCAGCCTGTAACCGCTATCCGCACCTTTGTCGCCAGTTGCCGGATTTTTGTAGAACGTCAGCAACCAAAAGAAATCCTGGAAAATCTTGAGTACATCTCCAGATTAACAGAACGAATGGCAACCATCACCGGACAATTGAAAATATTTGCCCGTAAAGGCGGTGGCAAGCAGGAATACATTGATCTCAATGAATTGATACACAATGTTCTTCTTATCTTTTCCCCTCAAATTAAAGCTAAAGGAATTCATCTTACCAAAGAGCTTGTACCATCCGGGACAGCTATTGTCCTTGGCAATCAGATTCAGTTAGAACAGGTGATGAGTAATCTTATTCACAACGCCTTTGATGCTTCAAAAGAAAGTGAAAGAAAAGAATTATTTCTTCGCCTGAATGTTGACAATACCACAGCTACGGTTCAATGCCTGGACCGCGGAATAGGTATCAGCTCTAAAGCTATAGATTCCCTTTTTGACCCTTTCTACACAAGCAAAGATATCGGGGAGGGTCTTGGACTTGGATTATCCATAGCCTATGGTATTATAGAGGATATGAACGGTACTATAGCTGCAGAGAACAGAAAGAAAGGTGGCGCATGCTTTTCCCTTGTTCTTCCTCTGATCAAGAATGAAACTTCTGACCCGGATACTGACGCATGACAATACGCAATACTATTTATGTTGTAGATGATGAGGAAAGCATGCGAGTTGCCATTTCCCAATGGCTGACACTGGCTGATTTCCACGTGGAAAGTTATGGTGATGGAAAAACTGCTCTTAAGAATTTGAATTGTGACTTTGACGGAGTACTGGTCACCGATATTCGCATGCCCCAAATGGATGGACTGGAACTGATGCGTAACACCCTTCTTATCGATAATGAAATTCCAGTCGTTTTTATTACAGCCCACGGTGATATCCCCATGGCAGTTTCCTCAATCCGGGAAGGAGCTTACGATTTTATTGAAAAGCCCTTCGAACCGGAGATACTTTTGGAAACTGTTCGACGGGCTTGTGAAAAACGGCAACTCGTCCTCGAAAACAGACAACTGCGTACACGTCTTGAACATTCCTCAGTTATTGCAGGTAAACTTCTCGGTAACAGCGAAGACATCCAGTTACTGCACCAGGAGATACGAGACCTTGGACCCACCGATGCCAGTGTTTTCCTCACAGGGGACACAGGGTGCGGAAAAGAAGTGGTTGCCCACTGCCTGCACGAAGCCAGCGAGAGAAGAAAAGGAAAGTTTGTCGCCATAAACTGTGGTGCCATTCCGGAAGCTCTCTTTGAGAGTGAGCTTTTTGGCCACGAGGCAGGAGCCTTCACCGGAGCTCAAAGCAGACGTATCGGTAAATTTGAACATGCCTGTGGGGGTACTCTTTTTCTTGATGAGGTGAGTTCCATGCCCCTTAATCTTCAAATCAAGGTTCTCCGTGTTCTCCAGGAAAGAGAAATTGTGAGGCTTGGAGCAAACAGACGAATTCCCATAAATATTCGAATTATCAGTGCGACAAACAGTGATCCGCGAAAAGCCATCGCCGAGGGAACATTCAGAGCAGATCTCTATTACCGTCTTAATGTTGCAGAGATCAATATCGCTCCCCTGCGAAAACGTGGCAGCGATATTCTGCTCCTGTTTGACTATTATGCTCTCCGGGCAGCAGAACGATATAAAAGGGATCCACTTCCGCTGACCAGTGAAGGCATTGCTATTCTTATGGCCTACTCATGGCCTGGAAACGTCAGGGAACTGATAAATGTTGCTGAAAGATATGTACTGTCATCCCTACCCGTACAAAAAAGGATCGCTCACATTCTCCAGCATATGGATTCTGTTATCTCCACTCACAGTACATCTCTTGCCGAACAGACTGCCAACTTCGAACACTGTGTGCTGGAACAGGCATTGCGACGTCATCGAGGCAACATTGGGAAAATAATGGAGGAACTTAACCTTCCTCGTCGAACACTCAATCAGAAAATGCAGAATCATGGATTATCCCGCAAAGAATTTCTTGAAGGGAGCTAAATCAATGCTGAAAAAACATATCTTTGAATACATAAATAGAAAGAGCAAACCGACTGCTATTGCCTTTGTCTCTATCCTCTTCTTTATCTGTTTTTCAACTCCCTCCTTTTCAACGGAATACAGGCACTATATTTTTGCTACAGCAACCACGGGAGGCACTTATTACCCGGTAGGTGTAGCTTTGGCAACACTGACCAAGATAAAACTTGAGCCAAAATATAAAATCTCCCTCTCAGCCATCAGCTCAGCTGGTTCAGGTGAAAACTTGAAACTTTTAAGAGAAAATGAGGCTCAATTTGCTATCCTTCAAGGATTGTATGGCGCATGGGCCTGGAACGGCAGTGGTATATTAAAACAACTCGGCCCTCAAGACTCACTCCGCTCCATAACCATGCTATGGCAGAATGTGGAACATTTCGCTATAAAATCCGACCACATACAGTCAGGTACTGTAAGTGACATCAAAGGATTAAAGGGGAAAAGATTCTCTATAGGTAAAAGAAATTCCGGTACGGAAGGGTCAGGCAAGCATATTCTCAGACGACTTGGATTTAAGCCACAGGAGGATTTTAAACTCGTCAATATGGGCTATGGGGCAAGTGTAGATGCTATCCAAAACGGCAGTATAGAGGGAATGAATATCCCTGCAGGGCCACCTGTCAGCGCAATAACACGGGCCTTTGCCGCTCTGGGCAAGGACGTAACTGTTCTCAATTTTACAGATGATCAGCTGCGGAAAATAAATAGAGGGTACATGCTCTGGAGTCCCTACACTATTCCAGTCAACACATACCCTGGCCAGGATCATGAAATCCAAACAATCGCCCAACCAAACTTTCTAGCTGTACGTGCAGATGTAGACGAAGATGCGGTCTATAAAATCGTAAAGACTATCTATGAGAATCTTTCATTTCTCAACAATATCCACGTTGCAACAAAGGCAATGAGTCTGGAAAGAGCCATTGAAGGCTTGCCGGTACCGCTTCATCCGGGTGCTGCCAGGTTCTACCGGGAACAGGGAATAGAGATTCAGAGCCACCTGATCACGAAATAAGCGCTATACAGAATGGAGAGCCCTTTTGATTTTCTCCTTCTTCTCCTTATTGTATTTTTCAAATTTCTCCATCTGGTTATTGTCCAGGGTTTTCTGTAATTTTTCACGTAATTCCCTGCTCAGTTGCTCATACTGTTTCTTGATTCCATTCCAACTCTTATTCCCTTCTTTAGCCAGGTCGTTAAAAATACCACCTAACTGATTGTAACTGTCTTCAAGAACAGGTTTAAGTTTGAGCATTTGCGCTTCGGTCAGTTCGAGGAGAGCAGATAAATCTGCAACAGTTCTATCTTTCATCTCTTTTATCGCTTTCTCATCGATTTTACTGAGGTAATTTTTAAATTTAATCATTTCCTCACTATTGAGAATTTCTCCTGCTTTTTTTTCTGCATCCCTGGAGACACTTTCCAGTTTAGCAGACATTTCATCCAACTGAAGAAATCCTTTATCAATCGATTCATGAATAGACTTTTTCAGCTCTGCACTTTTAGTATTTATGGCAGGTTTAAGGTCGGACATTTTTTCTTTGGAAAGTTCGAGCTGGGACTCAAGGTCAGAGAGTATCTGCTCACTGTCAAATTCATTTTCAGCTGCAGAAGAACTGGTAAGAAGGAGAGACGAGACAATAATCACTTTGAAAAAAAACCGTAAATATGCCATAAAAAATTAGTCCTTATTAGTTTTATAATGTTAGTGTCTTACTCCATAAACCTTGTAAGAAAAAACAAGTGATCGAGTAATATGTTTGAAATGCTGAGGTTTTATATACCACCATGACACTTATACCCCCTTGTGGGGTGTTAACTTTTATACATTACACAACCGCGGTTGGTGAAAGCTCTGCCAGTTCCTGCCGGTTACGCGATTTAATACTGCTGTTAATCATAGCCTTGATGACTTGCCGCTGTTCGGTGCTACTGATCTGAAAACGGAGACCAGCTCCCTTTCCATCCTTGCGAACAACACTGGCTTCAATTGAGCAACTGCTCTTTAACCCGGGAGAAGTCAGGACCAGGGTGGTCGTCTGTCCCAGTTCCATTTCCTGGTCGGTCTCAATATAAGCACCGTCCAGACTGATGTCGCGCAGAAAGCATTGCCGGGTCATCTTTTTAATGTTGTAGTCAAGGGCTACCAGCAGATCGTAGCGTTCGTGAGCCCGGCTGTTTCTTGTGCTGCTTCGTTTCTCATCATGGCGCTGGCTACTCTCCAGGATGAGTATCATAAGTGGTTCTGATATCTGCTGTTCTATCTCATAGAGAGTGTAATCAATATCAATGAAAACATTTTTCCATGCCAGGATATCAAGAGCTGCCTCTTTACCTTCTGATTCCCTCCATTTTGCAGCGATTAACTCGCCATTCTTTAACCAGAGAGAACCGGTCTGCTCTTTTGAGGTGACTCTCAAGATACATGTGCAGCTTTCTAACTCCATCATCTGGAGGAATGATGAGAGATTAATGCCCCGTACATGCCCTCCGTAATCTATCTGCAACTCAGTAAATACCCTTTTGGTAAGCATGCTGATATCGTGTGTCTGATCAAGATGTACTGCAGAAGGAAAGCGTTTAATACTTGCACGCAGCAGAGGATGGGCATTTTTAGTCATGATGATGACCTTTATAGACGGATAATCCCTGCTCAGTCTGGCAACAAGTCTGAATCCATCTACTTTAGGTAGGCGGATAGCACTAATCACCATGTCAATGTGTGTTTTTTCAAGTAATTCAATAGCACGTCTGGTATTTATGGCTGAAAATACATTAAGAAATTCTCCCTGGCTTTTAAGCAGACCAGTGAAGGTTTGAAGCATTACCTGGTCGCTATCTACTACAAGTACATTATTTGTCATTTTCTCTGCAAGTCCAATAGTATATCAAAGGCATTACCCTATTCTCCAAGTGATGTGGATATCAGTCTACGATATGCAATATATAGTGAATAGTCTGCAAAATACAACCAGTTTTTGAGACTGATTACTTCACTTCCTTTTCTGATCATCAAAGGACAGAAACGGAAAACTTCCTTTTCCAGTTCCTTCTATAAACACTTTTTTTTTAAAAAAAATCAAAAAATAGGTATTTATACCTATATGAAAAACATTGGGATTGTGATTAGATACAATAATAAAGCACTGAAAATCAATGTAGTCTGGAGCAAAATAAACAGCTTATGAAAAAAATTTCAATTTTTCTTCTACTTTTCATTGTTCAATACAATTTACCGCAACTTCTTCATGCCAGGTCGGCCATTAAAGTCGGGATTTACGATAATGCACCGATGATGTCAGCCGATGCTGATGGCAAAGGTAAAGGTTTCTTTGCCGACATCATAGAATATGTTGCCTCCAAAGAAGGTTGGGAAATTAAATATGTACCAGGAACGTGGCAGCAGTGCCTGGACAAACTTAAAAATAACCAAATCGACATTCTGGCTGTCATCGCTTTTTCCAAGACAAGAGATGAGTTGTATGACTTTAATAAAGAGAACTTACTGACAAACTGGGGGCAGCTGTATACATCTTCTGATTCAAATATCAAAGAAATTACAGACGTATCAGGGAAAAAAATAGCTGTTTTAAAAAATGATATTCACTATAAAATATTTAAAGAAATAGCAACTAGTTTCGGGATCGAATGTGAACTCATTGAAGCCGAAAACTACCATGCCGTCCTGGATCTGGTTTCCAACAACCAGGCCGATGCAGGTGTTGTTAACCGTCTTTTCGGGATGAAATATGGAACTGAATACCATGTTGACAAAAGTGGTGTTATTTTTAACCCTATCAAGATTCATTTTGCTGTTCCCGAAGGAAAAAACAGAGAACTTATCTCATCCCTGGACAAGCATATCAAACTCTTAAAAGAGGATGAAAATTCTGTCTACTACCAGTCTTTAGATACATGGTTTGGCACAATTTCTCCAAAATGGTTGTTCCCGGCATGGAGTAAATGGCTTTTATTTACATCTCTTGGATCCATTGGATTACTTTTTTTAGGAACCGTTGTTCTAAGGAGACAGGTCAATACCAAAACAAGTGATTTAACTATCGAACTGAAACGTCGAAAAAATGCCGAAAAAACGCTGAGAGAGAGCCAGGAAAGATTCAAAACACTATCAAACATCACTTTTGAAGGAATAGTTATTCATGATGATGGTGTGCTCATTGATTCCAATGATGCCGCTACAAAAATGTTTGGTTATACCAGGGAAGAGTTAACTGGCCAAAACTTTATTCAGTTATGTGTTCTGAAGGAATATTTTGCAATTATTCAAGAAAACATTATTAAAAATTTTGCGAAACCATATGAGGTGATGGCAAAGAGAAAAGATGGAACTGTATTCCCCCTAGAAATTGAAGCCAGAGATATAGATGAAAACGGCAAAAATTTCAGAGTAGCAGCATTTAGAGATATCACTGATCGTAAAAATCTGGAAAGCCGTCTGCAGCAGGCTCAGAAAATGGAAGCAATAGGTACCCTGGCCGGAGGTATTGCCCACGACTTCAACAATATTCTGGGTGCAATTATCGGGTACACTGAGCTCGCAAAAGATGCCTCTCCAAAAGATTCAACACTCGCCAACGATTTAGATAAAGTTTTGGAGGCAGGCAACAGGGCCACCGATCTTGTAAAACAAATCCTTGCCTTCAGTCGACAGGGTGAAACGGAACAGATCCTCTTACAGCCTGCAAATATCGTAAAGAAAGCTGTTACGATGCTGCGTCCGACACTACCCACTACAATCGAAATCAACCAGAATATAGATACAGGAACTGGTTTTGTTTTTGCCGACCCTACCCAGATCCATCAAATACTGATGAACCTTTGTACTAATGCCTTTCATGCGATGGAAGAAACAGGTGGTAAACTTGATATTTCGTTAAAAGAAACATATCTCAGTGATGACGACCTCACACATGAGCGACATATTGAAGCGGGTACTTTTATTCAACTGTCAGTGTGTGATTCAGGTTCAGGTATGACGCAGGAAGCCAGGAATAAACTCTTCGACCCCTATTTTACAACCAAAGAAATCGGCAAGGGTACCGGTCTTGGACTTTCTATCGTCCACGGCATTGTCAAAAGCTATGGCGGGTTCATAACTGTCTATAGTAAACTTGGCGAAGGCACCGCTTTTCATATCTTTATACCTGTCACAAAGAAAGAAGTGCTGTTAGATAATGAAGCCATTAGACATATCCCGGTTGGTAAAGAAAATATTCTTTTTATTGATGACGAGAAGATACTTGCAGATATGGGAAAACATACACTCGAAAGGCTTGGCTATCATGTCACAGTGAGAAGCAGTAGCCTGGAGGCGCTGGAGACCTTCCAGAAGCAGCCTGATCAATATGATATTGTTATTACAGATCAGACTATGCCGGGTATGACCGGCACCGACATAGCCAGAAGAATGCTGCAGATTCGTCCTGATATCCCCATTATCCTCTGTACCGGTTATTCCACAATTATTTCTGAGGAAAAAGCAAAGTCAATGGGCATAAGAGAGTTTGCAATGAAACCACTTTCAAAAAAGGATATTGCACACCTCATACGAAAGGTACTGGATGATAAAAAATAACACATATCCCTGAGAGACATTTGTTATTTTTTATCCCTTTTTATCACACTGAGATGCCCTCAGTTTCAAGTTTTTTGTCTTTCAGAGATATCATTTCTTCTAACGATTCATGTTCGATATCTTTAGTTGAATACAGAATTTTTCCGGCATCCAGCAAACTTTTCACCGCATCCCTGGTAAAATTGCGGTCATTAAGAATAGAGGTTGCAGTAAATGAATCTATCTCACCATTTCTAATCAGTTGATCCAGCCGGTCGTTTGTCTTTTTCCTGTATCTTTTTATTTTTTTGCCCAACTTATCGAGTTGTATTAAAATCTCGCTATCTTTATTCTTCTTTTCATTCAATTGATTCAATTGTTTGAGTACTGATGCTATATGAATACGCATTAGATTGTATTCATGACGAATGACCTCATTCTCTGATGTGAAATATTTAGTCATATTATCTCTTAAACCATCAACTGATTTAATGCTTTCCGATAATTTTAAACAGGCAAGACGAAGTTCAAAAAGTTGTGACTGTCTTTCTGCCGGGACCTCCCCCTGCCCCTTTCCGATGAACTCAATAATAGCGGCGAACAGAGGTTTGACTTTTGTTAGATAACGCTCATCAAATTCGACGGTTTGTTGATCGTGACGAATTTCCCATTTTAAACTGTGACCTTTTTCGAGAAAAGATTCTTCCATATGCAAGCCGTTGATAAACAAAAGGGAGGTGTTGTTATAAAGGTGAATAATTTCGTTGCGGACAGCCTCCATTAAGGTATCTGGAAAGTCCAATACGGCGTCATTCAGAAAATAAGGCTCAGTCTCTGAGTGTCTTCTCGGTTTAATCACCTTCTGAAGAAAATTGACCAGAAGGCCAACAAACGGAGCCATCACTATCACACCAATTAAGTTAAAAATGGTATGAAATACAGCTAGTTTCAAAGTGTAATCTTCAACACCAATGCCTACTAAAACGCTTATTTTATCAACGACAGATATAATCACACCAATACCGCCAATAGCAATTGCGGCTGTTACGAAGTTAAAGATCAGATGCGCTCCAGCCAACTGCTTCCCCTGATAATTTGAGCTTAAAGAGCCGATAATTGCAGTGATGGTTGTGCCTATATTTGCCCCAATCGCCAGGGCGATCGCATTTTCGTAGGTCACATGGCCCAATGATAAAGCAGTAATAATCAACACCATCGTTGCATGACTGGATTGCATCACCACAGTCGCAGCCATTCCAATTAAAGTATAAATTAAAAGCCCTTTCATGCCCGGAATAGCAAATTGGGCGAGGTCAATTTGGTCTTTAAATGCTTCAAAGCCCTCTTTCATATAATGAATACCCAGGAACAGAAAACCCAGTCCCGTGAGGATGTATCCAAAGCCGCGCAGTTGTTTTGATTTTTGAAAAGTTAAAATTAATCCGATAACCAGCATCGGCATCGCATAAGCGGAAATCTTCACTTTCAGTCCAAATGCCGCAATAAGCCAGGCACCCGTTGTTGTGCCGAGATTTGCACCGAAAATAATACCGATACCAGCACTGAGGCTAATCAGACCGGCACTGATAAAGGAAATTGAAATGACAGAGACTAGAGAACTCGACTGCATAATGG
>JAOZLO010000209.1 GCA_029934775.1 Desulfocapsaceae bacterium | reverse complement strand
TTCAAGCCCCCATATCTCAGAGGCAGATATTATACTTGCCCTATCATCTTCAATTACCAGCAGGCTGGGCTCTGAGGCCCGACCTCTGATAATGAGATGATCATATCCAGCCAACTTAATTTCTGGGCCAAAAGATCCACCGCAATTCGAATCAAGCCAGAGCCCGGTTAAAGGACTCTTGGTACACACTTCCATTCTACCGCTTGTAGGTGTCAAAGTGCCGGTGAGTGGACCGGTGGCAAACACCAGAATATTTTCAGGGCTAAGAGGATCACACCCCTTGGGCACCTGATCAAATATAATTCTGGCTCCAAATCCTTTGCCGCCCAGGTAATTCTCCACCAGGCCAAGTGAGAGAGGAGTAGTTTTTATTTTACTTTCAGATAAATCCACATCCAGGACTTGTCCCTGATAGCCACACCATTTTGTGTTCATGGCATAATCCTCCTTTCAATGGCCTGAGTCGGACACCACTGGACACATAGATATCGGCCTTGACAGGTATCACAGATCAAGGGCTTTTGAGTCTCTTCATCTAAACGAATACCTTCAAACTGACATGCTTCAACACATAATCCGCACGAATCACAAAGTTGTATATCTACTTGTACCCAGCCTTCCCATTTTAATGCCTGTTGAGGGCAGACTTCTATGCATTTTCTTTTCTTACAGGCAATGCATACAGAAAATTTTGGTACTTTGGGCCATTTAGCATCAAGATGAATTCGCGCCTTTTTGGGTGCATGATATCCGTAGTGCTCGAGGGAACAGATTTGCTGGCAAATCCGACACTCTGTGCAGCGTTGTGAATATAATTTGAACATCTTTTTTACTCCTCTTTGGAGATCCCAGCAGAAACTTTGTCAATTTTCACTTTATAACATGCTCACTGATTAAATTGGCTGGCTTGTTGATGAACAACGACCAGCCAATATTCTATTTTCTATATAATATAGAATTACTGTTTTAAAGATATTTGTCAAGATATTTTTTCATGATACTGATGGCAGCCATGAAAACCACTTAACTTAAGTAAATTTCCCCTACTTCAATCCTTCTTATTATCTGCTTTTGATATATGCCAAAAAGATGCCTTGTAAATCGTCGTTTGTCTGATATTCTACGAACCTTAGTGCTCTACTCCATAACAGCTGTAATAAAAAACAAGAGGCCGCCATGACTCCCGCCAAAGTGCAGCACCTCCTGGAAATACACTCACAAAAGCGAAACCGCCCTGACGGCAGTCCCTATATTTCTCTTGGTTTCTCTGCAGAATGCCTTATTGCTGAAAAATCCGGACAGAGTGTGAAAGAAATTGAATTACAGGCCCTGGACAATGACATTGTCCCTGAACGTTATTGCCGCAACCAGACCTCTCTGTCAAACAGAGATCAAAGAAAACTGTTACAGTCCCATGTTGCGGTGATCGGCCTCGGAGGTCTCGGGGGAACCGTCACTGAAATTCTGGCAAGGATCGGTGTCGGAACCCTCACACTTGTGGACGGGGATTCTTTTGACGATAGTAACCTGAATAGACAGATCCTGAGCAGTCCGGCAAATCTTGGAAAACCAAAAGCGGAAGTTGCTGCTAAGAGAGTCAACGAAATAAATCCGGCTGTGGAGGCATTCCCGGTAGAAACATTTTTCACCAGCAAAAACAGTGAAAATATCCTTCGGGATGTTGATCTCGTTATCGACTGTCTGGATACAATCACCGATCGTTTTGTGCTTGAGACGAGTTGTCAGGCACTCTCTCTTCCCATGGTATCTGCGGCAATTGCCGGTACCAGTGGACAAGCCACCGTTATCATCCCCGGAGATCCGGGATTAAAACGGATCTATGGCTCTGCGAAAAAGGCCCCGGCTAAAGGTATTGAGGCATCTATCGGCACTCTTCCCTTTGCTGCGATATATATGGCCACAGTTGAGTGTGCAGAGGCAGTCACCATACTGCTCGGGAAACCTCCAGAACTGCAAAACAGGCTTTTTCTTGCTGATGTCAAAGACCACACCTCTGATCTGGTTGATTTATGTTAAAGGTTCTGTTAGTTTCTGCTGCTCGAGAGCCACCCACCATTTTCGTTTATCGGAATAAGGAGCAAAAATGAAAGTAGGAATCATCGGTCTTCCCCAGACAGGAAAAAAAACACTTTTCCAGATACTCACCGGTAACCAGTTGCGTGAACAGGCGGGACCACCCAAACCTGTTCCCGGCACCGGAGTTATTATCGACCCGCGCTTTGATCAACTTGTCACAATGTACTCACCAAAAAAAAATGCAATGGCTCGGGTAGACTTTGTTCTGCTGCCCAAAATTGAACAGGAAACCATCGCCAAAGGTGCAATCTTCCAGGATATCAATGATGTTGATGCTCTCTGCCACGTAGTACGAGCTTTTGAAGATGAGTCAATCTACCATGTGGATGGCTCTGTTGACCCACTGAGAGACGTCATGATGATGAACTCGGAATTATTGATGCATGACCAGATATTTGTTGAAAAACGCATTGAACGAATCCAAATCGCCTTAAAGAAAATCAAAGATGAAATTCAGGCGAAAGAATTGGAATTGATGACAAAAATTCTAGCCCACCTGGAGAATGAAACGCCTCTTCGCCTCATGGAATTTACCGAAGATGAAGAGATGACAATCCGAAGTTACCCCTTTATTACCCGAAAAGAACTCATCCTGGCCTTCAATGTTGACGAAGACAAACTCGACGACGGCAACCTGCTTCAACAGATAAAGGCTACCTGCGAAAAAGAAAAAATCGAAGCAATGACGGTCTCCGCCCAGGTCGAGTCTGAAATTGCCCTGCTGGATTCTGAGGAAGAAAAGAATGAATTTCTTGCTGACCTTGGTATAGATGAACCTGCTCTCGGCGCAATGACCCGACTTTGCCTGAAAGCACTGGGGCTCATTTCCTTTTTCACGGTTGGTAAAGATGAGGTTCGCCAGTGGCTTGTGCGGTTTAACTCACCTGCCCCTGTGGCAGCAGGAGCAATCCATTCCGACCTGCAAAAAGGATTTATCAGAGCAGAAGTGATGAAATACGACGAACTTATTGCTTATGGCAGTGAGGCTGAGTTAAAAAAACAGGGGAAAATGTATGTTCAGGGTAAAGATTATACCGTTGTTGACGGAGACATTCTTAACATCCGCTTCAGCATATAAAAAATAAATTAGAGATTTCTAGACTACTACATCTAAAGTGATGAGACAATTTTCCAGAGATCTTTTGGGAACATGATGCACCCCATCGTCATCCCGCCAGTATTTAATATCCGAATCTGTCTTGCACTCCTCCAGAATTACAGTCTCACGAGGTCTGCCCAGGGCAATCACAAGTGAAATCGTTAAATGGGCGGGTAAATCAAAAAGTGTTGCCAGTTTAGGGTTAATTGAGGCTATCCGGCAGCCACCAATTCGTTTCTCCATCGCTGCAAGAAGCAGATTTTGGGTCGCTACGCCCAGATCAAACTGTGCTTCACTTTCCGGGCCTTTGAGCCAGTTTGTATTTAAAAGACAAAGGATATAACCACTGGGCCGCTCCCCCTCGACCGGTCCCTTCCAGTCACTCAGGTACCCGGCCCAGCCAAGAAATGGAAAAACTTTTTCACATAACTCAGGAGTATTAATAATCATATACTGCCATGGTTGCCCATTGCGAGCAGATCCACCGAGTCTAGCCAGGTCAACCAGCTCATGCATTACATCAGAACTGATGAGTTCTTTTTGAAAAAAACGCCTGAATGTTCTTGTTTTTGCTATTATCTCTCTCATTTATCCCTGCCAAAGTAAAACTGTTATAAAAATATTTTTCCTATCATACCATTTCGCAGGACCTTTTGACTACTCTCTATTGTAAAATAAAAGCATTTAATTTTACAACCTGCTCAGAACGAATATTCACTTTGTCGACAGAACAAAAAAACCTGCAGATCATAACTATCTGCAGGTTCTGTGACAATTGCTTCACTGAATCTCCTGAAAAGACCCAGAGAGAGTAATCAACATTTCAATGCCGTCTGACCTTCCTCGGTAATACCGTATTTACAACGTACCGGACTGTCTACCAACCCTTTCTTTTTAAGAGCTGTTATCTTGCTGCTTACAACCTTTTTGTCAAGGCCGGTTACTTCTACAATATCTTTATTTCCACACGGCGTGCCACTTTTAGCCAAAGCCTCCAGCACCTGTTTGTACTCACCACTCAACTCCTTACTTCCACATCCACTCATTTCTTCTTCTCCTTTTTCGCTTTTTTTTGGCAGACCGGGCATATGCCAACGATTTCCAGCCTATACCCTGTGATAGAATACCCTTTAGCAGATTTAATTTCTTTGGTATGCAGACCTTGCCTTTCAATATTCAAATTATCGACCCTGTGGCAGACTACACAATAAATATGGTCATGGTCGGTAACATCATAATCAAACCGTTTTTGCCTGCCACTTATTTCAAGCTTGCCGATCAACCCAGCTTCAGAAAGTATCTCAAGATTTCTGTAAACAGTCGCAAGACTGATTCTCGGCATGTATTTTTTTACTTTATCGTAAAGCTCATCAGCACTCAGATGCTGCCTGCTCTTTTTTAGCTCGCGGAGGATAATCTCCCGCTGATTAGTCATTCGAAGCTGCATTGGGTTCTCCAGTTTTGATAATAATTACTAATTGTAAGTGGATATCGTTGTTATGTCAAGATTATTTTCTCAGTACCAGAGAATGAAATTCCGTTTATGTATAAATAGAAGTATGTTGCTCTTTAACTCTTGAGATAGTAATTCAGATATTTGCCCTTAGAGACAAGATAACAGATGGAACGTTTTGCCCGAACAGAACGATTATTGGGAAAGAGAAAATTCCTGCAGTTACAGTCACGAATGGTGACTATTGTCGGATTAGGTGCTGTAGGTGGGTATGTTGTTGAAGGTCTTGTCCGGGCCGGAGTCAACCATCTCCGTATAGTTGACTTTGATACAGTGCAGCCAACCAATTTAAACAGGCAGATTATTGCTCTGGAAACAACTCTTGGACAGCCAAAAGCACTGGCTACAAGGGACAGGGTGCTGACCATCAATTCCGAGTGCAGGGTTGAAGCAATGCAGCTTTTTGCCGGAGATGAAACTCTTGAACAGATCCTGTCTCCCCGACCGGACCTGCTCATTGATGCAATCGATTCTCTAAATCCGAAAGCACAGCTCCTCCATGGAGCGTTTATAAAAAAAATACCGGTTATAAGTTCAATGGGCGCAGCGCTTCGCACCGATCCCACCTTGATTCGTTCGGGAGATCTTTTTGATACAAGAAGCTGTCCCCTTGCCAGACATCTCCGTAAAAGACTGCGAAAAAGAGGTGTTGGAACAGGGATTACCTGTGTTTACTCCACTGAAAAAATTGATTTTGACTACAACCTCCAGCAAAAAGAGGATGTAGAAGAAACCACCATTGGAGAAACACCCTTTTCAGAAAGGGGAAGAAAGCGCAACGTGCTTGGCAGTTTGCCGACAATAACCGGAATTTTCGGTCTGACTATTGCGAATCTGGCGATTTTACGGCTTTCCCGGCAGGACGAGGGAGTCAACCCATTCAGGAGTAAGGTACTAACACT
>JAOZLO010000208.1 GCA_029934775.1 Desulfocapsaceae bacterium | reverse complement strand
AGAACCTCACTTACCTGCTTTTATTTACAATTTCGAAGACATCCCGTGAAAGTCCTTTTTGTTTTGCCAGACGATCAAGCTGTCCTTTCATCAGTGACTGTCGGGTTTTATCATAACGTTTCCAGTTTATCAAAGGTGCTACAAGACGAGCTGCAATCTGTGGATTGATAGTGTTAAGTTTAACAATCATATCACCAAGAAATGTATACCCCTCTCCACTGATATCATGAAAACGAACATGATTCAGACTGCAAAAAGCTCCAACTAACGACCTGACCTTATTCGGCTTTTCAATTGAAAACAACCTGTTATTAAGGAGATATTTTACATTCTCCAGGGTATTTCTATGTATGGAAATACTCTGGAGAGTAAACCATTTATCCATGACAAGTGAATCATTCTGCCATTTGTCATAGAAATTATTAAAAAGTTCAGATCGTATAGCATCTTCCAGATTAACAACACACCTCAAAGCAGCTATCGTATCTGTCATATTCGCAGCCTGTCTATATTGATCAACGCATAACTCAAGAATTCCAGAAGGTAGAGGATCAAGAGACATGAGGAAAGAGAGAGATGTATTTTTTAAGCTTCGCCGTCCCATGGCTTCGGGGGTAGTCTGATAACTGTTATTTGACTTGTTTTTATCGTAGAGCTGTAAGAATTCACTCTGGTAGAGATTTGCCAGTTCCCTCTTTACCTTATACCAGCTGTAGTGAAGAGCATCCGGATCAATAGTTCCCATTTCAAGAGCAAGCGTTGTTTCTTCGGGAAGTTGCAGAGACAAGGCTAAGAGTGCAGGATCATCAACTGCAGACGTTAAAAGATACCCAACACCGTCATAGTAGAGTTTTTTGTATTCTCCTGATTTCTTTTCATCTTTCTGATCATTTTCATTAATACTATTCAAAATAGTTAAAGTTGCAAGTTGACTGGTCGCATTCCAGCGATTAACCGGATCTGAATCATGTTTCATCAAAAAGGCTAGCTCTTTTGGAGAGTGAAAAGGCTCGACTCTCACAGGGGCGGAAAATCCTCTTAAAAAAGAAACAACGGGTGGTTCATTAATATTTTGAAAACTGAACATCTGTTTTTCTTTTGCCAGCCTGAGTACTTTTTTACCAATAAGATTACTCCCATCCCCTCCTAGAAGTCCAACAGATACCGGTATATAGAATGGCTGCTTATTCTTTTGTCCAGGGGTTTCCGGGCAACTCTGTTGTATTGTCAAACGGTATTCACCGGAAGTGGGATACCACTCCCCTTTCACTTTCAGCGAAGGTGTTCCTGACTGGCTGTACCAGAGCTTAAATTGATCAGAAATTCTGCCTGAGCAATCGCCCATTGCCGCGACAAAGTCATCACAAGTAGCTGCTCCGCCATCGTGTCTTTCTATATAGAGATCCATACCTTTGCGGAAAAGTTCTGCTCCGAGAAGGGTATGAATCATACGAATGAGCTCTGCTCCTTTATTATAAACTGTGACCGTATAAAAATTATTGATCTCCTGGTAGGATTCAGGCCTGACAGAGTGAGCCATTGGCCCTCCATCCTCACGAAACTGAAAATTTTTAAGGAGACGAATGTCTTTAATTCTCTGGACTGCTCTAGAATTCATATCAGAAGAAAATTCTTGATCACGAAAGACAGTGAGCCCCTCTTTTAGACTTAACTGAAACCAGTCACGGCAGGTTACTCTGTTGCCAGTCCAGTTATGGAAATATTCATGACCAATAACACCTTCAATTCCTATATAATCTTCATCAGTCGCCGTCTCCGGTGTAGAAAGAACATATTTTGAATTAAAAATATTCAGCCCCTTGTTCTCCATCGCCCCCATATTAAAATCATCAACAGCTACAATCATATAAACTTCCAGATCGTATTCGAGACCAAAAACCTTTTCATCCCATTTCATGGATTTTTTTAAAGAGAGCATAGCATGATCACATTTTTTTCTATTCTCCTCTTCGACATAGATTTCCAGACTAATCTGTTTTCCTGACCGACTGATAAATGTATCTTCAACACATACAAGCTGGCCGGCAACAAGAGCAAATAAATAGCTGGGTTTGGGGAAAGGATCGTGCCAGGTCGTATAATGTCTATCTCCACCTAGATATCCCTTTTCGATACAATTTCCATTAGATAACAGCACTGGAAAGTTACTTTTTGAACTCTCAATTCGTGTTGTAAATATCGCCAATATATCAGGACGATCGAGATAATATGTTATTTTTCGAAATCCCTCAGCCTCGCATTGGGTGCAGTAATTCCCATTTGACAGATATAAACCTTCGAGTGAAGTATTTTTAGATGGTTCAAGTTCCGTTGTGATTTCGAGTACAAAAGATGAAGGCGGATCTAAAATTGTCAGCGTTTTGTCGTCCACATAATATCTGCCAGAAGCTAATGTGGCTCCGTCCATTTTGATTGAGAGAAGCAGAAGTTCTTCGCCTGATAACACGAGATGCGATTTTGAAGATTCTCCCTGCTTATTTTTAAAAAAGTGAGTTTTTGCAGAGACTATTGTCTTTTCTTCAAAAAGCTCAAAGAGCAGATCTATATTTTCAATGAGATAATTGGAAGCGGAATAATCTTTCCTAAAAACAGTGCTTGAATTTTCATTTGCCATATCTTGCTTATCCTTGTATGTGGAAATTTCACAGGAACGTCTTGAAGGTTGACACTCACAGGTATTTAATTATATAACATGAACCATGTTAAAATATGTTAACAATTTTCATTAACAAAACACCAGGGAAAGTTATAAATGATTACAATTAATGAGCATTATCTCAAATTACAAAAATCATACCTTTTTTCTGATATTGCAAAACGAATTGCAGCTTTTCAGGAAAGTTACCCAGACACTGATCTTATTAAACTTGGTATTGGTGATGTCACTAGAGGACTTCCCAAGGCATCTATAAGTGCTTTTCACAAAGCTGTCGATGAAATGGCTGATGATACTACCTTTCGTGGATATGGGCCTGAGCAAGGTTACGAATTTTTAAGAAAAGCTATCGCAGTCAATGATTTTAAAAGTCGGGGTGCAGACATTTCAGCTGATGAAATTTTTGTCAGTGACGGTGCAAAATGTGATACAGGTAATATTCAGGAACTTTTTACCCAGGATACCAGAATAGCTATACCGGATCCCGTCTACCCTGTCTATCTTGACACAAATGTAATGGCTGGTCGCACAGGGGATTTTGCAGATGGCAGATATAATGGAATTGTCTATCTCGACAGTGTTAAGGAAAATCAGTTTGTTCCATCTCTGCCGGAAGAAGACGTTGATTTAATTTACCTCTGCTTCCCAAACAATCCGACCGGATCCACTATAACCAGAGAAGAATTAACGACGTGGGTTGAATACGCAAGAGACAATAAAGCCCTGATACTTTTTGATGCTGCCTATGAAGCATTTATTTGCGACAAATCGTTGCCAAAGTCGATCTATGAGATTGAAGGAGCCAGAGAGGTGGCAATTGAATTCAGAAGTTTTTCCAAAGGTGCGGGTTTTACAGGTACACGGTGTGCTTATACCGTGGTTCCAAAAGAGTGTGCTGCCCACGATGCCAAAGGGAACAAACAGCTGATTCATGGTTTATGGAACAGACGTCACTGTACGAAATTTAACGGTGTTTCTTACCCTGTACAACGCGCTGCAGAGGCTACCTACAGTGATGAAGGAAAAACTCAAACAAAAGCCCTTGTTGACTATTATATGAAAAATGCAGCCATGGTATGCACAACTATTTCAAAACTGGGATATGATTACGTCGGTGGAAAAAATTCACCTTATATCTGGATTGACGGAAAAATCGATTCCTGGGATTTTTTTGATATGCTGCTCAATAAAGCCGGGGTTGTCTGTACACCAGGTGCAGGTTTTGGGAAATGTGGAAACGGTTATATCCGTATTTCCGCCTTTAACAGTTACGAAAATGTTACCACAGCAATGACCAGACTGACAGAAACGCTCTCCTGAAATCAGGGAAAATATTTTCACTTCAAAACCTGCAAGCACTGTAGTGAGAATTCGCATCACACAACCGGCTACGGGAAGGAAGGTATTCAACATGCCCTTGCTGTCACCGGTTGTATGATGCACAGCGCAGAAAAGAAAATATCAATCGAGAACAGCAGGTTTAAAATGTATATTTTCTTTAATTCCCTCCATTTCTTTTATATCCCCTCCACCATGTCGCATCATCCAGTCAACTACCCCGTTCACAAGACGTTCAGGAGCTGATGCACCGGCTGTAATTCCTATTTTTTCTACCCCCTTCAGCCATTCAGGCAAAATATCATTCTGATCATCTATAAGATGTGCTTTTACCCCACACTGCATAGCGACCTCTTTTAACCTGTTAGAGTTTGAACTGTTTTTTGAACCTACCACCAGGAGAAGATCTGATCTACCGGCAAGTTGTTTTACTGCATTTTGCCGATTTTGTGTGGCAAAGCAGATACTGGAACGTGGACGCTTAATCTTTGGAAATCTCTTGTCCAGGATATTGAGAATACCATCTACATCATCCTTACAAAGAGTAGTCTGTGTAACATACGCAACTTTGTCCGGATCGATCACACTCACTTCACGGGCTTCTTTCTCATCAGCCACAACATAAACCCGTCCTGAGACCCTTCCTGCAGCCCCCTCCACTTCCGGATGATTGTGATGACCTATAATCAGAACGTCATAATCAAGTAAGTGATATTTTTCGACCATCGTATGTACGCTGTTGACCAGTGGACATGTAGCATCAACAGTTCTCAGACCCAATTCGGATGCCTGTTTTTCAACACCTTTAGAAACTCCGTGAGCACTGAAGATACAAACCTCTCCTCTGGGAATATGTTCAAGATGCTCAACAAAAACGGCTCCAGATTTCTGAAGTTCCTCAATAACATGTCTGTTATGGACTATTTCATGGAGTATGTAAATGGGTTGGCCATACTTTTCAAGACATTGCTTGACAGTTTCTATCGCCCTTTCAACTCCAGCACAAAAACCCCTGGGAGAGGCAAGAAAAATATTAAAAGTTTCGTTCATAAGAATATAACCCTGTTGGTTAAAGGTCCCTTTAAGAGGACATGGGAGTACAAATAATTCTTTAAGTGTGAGAATATTAAATGAAAAAAGGGTCGTGATGTTAACTGTGTTTTACGGTTAACATCACGACCCTTTTCATTCCAGTTTAATTCCCGCTTTTAATAGCCCTGCATTTTATCTATCAGTTCCGGCAAAAAGAGTGATACCTGAGGTACATAAGTAATAATTACTAGAAATACCAGGAGGACTCCAAGCCACGGCAAGGCAGATTTAATTGCCCAGCCTATACTGTGCCCGGTCACTCCGGAAATAACGAAAAGATTCAACCCTACAGGAGGCGTAAGCATGCCAATTTCCATATTCACAACCATTATAATACCTAAATGGATGGGATCGATGCCTAGTTTTACTGCGATGGGAAAGAGTATCGGTGCCATTATCAAAAGAATGGCCGATGGTTCCATAAAATTTCCGGCAGCAAGCAGAAGAATATTGACAACAACCAGGAACATCCAGGGTGACAGGCCCCATGTAATAATCATTTCTGCGATATGGTGTG
>JAOZLO010000207.1 GCA_029934775.1 Desulfocapsaceae bacterium | reverse complement strand
TGAATCATATAGTCAATATGATAACTGTCAAGAATACCTGATATGCCAGCAACATCTTCCCTGCTGAGCGAATATGTATTCAATATAGTGCTGGAGGGAAAATCCAAAATACCGGCCCCGGTGGAAAAAATAACATAATCAATGGGGAATGAATTTTCAGGTCCATTCACTCCGAGTTCAATCATTACTTTCTGCAATGAATAGAGCGATCTTCCTGTTGCAATCGCAGTTACAACTCCCCTATCGCGAAGCCTGACCAGTGCGTCTCGATCTGCAGTGGCAAGGCTTTTATCATCGCGTAAGAAGGTTCCATCAAAATCTATAACAAAGAGTCCTTTTCCCATCAGTTACTACTCCGAAGCTGTTCAGCCAGACCGCTATGACGCTGAATACGCCTGGACAGGCAAAGTTCCATGACATTTTTCTCCGCAACAATTCTCACACATTTTTTTGCCCGCGTCACTGCAGTATAGAGCAATTCTCTGCAGAGAATCCTGTTGTCTTCCCGGGGCAAAACAACCAGGACCTCTTCAAACTCAGATCCCTGACTTTTATGGATAGTCATTGCAAAAGCCGTTACACATCCTGGTAACCGGTAAGGTAGATAGCTTTTAAAACCACCATCTTTTTTTTCAAACCATACCTTTAATTTTTTATCTGCAGGATCCGGAATACAGATACCAATATCTCCGTTATACAAGCCGAGGTTATAGTCATTTCTGGTCACCAGAACTGGTCTTCCGGCATACCAGCTGTCGGGTTTACACTGATAGCCCTTCCCGGCCAGATAAAATTCTACTCCTCTATTAATTCCAGCCACTCCCCGCTCCCCGTAATGCACACTGCAAAGTACCTGAAAATTGGTAAAAGCTGAGAAAATCTGTCTCAGACCAACGTCTTTGACCCGGTTGATTTTCTCCATATACCTCGCATAATGCTCCCCTGTGAAAGCATAAAATCCCGAATTCTTGAGGCTGATACTGGTAATATTCTTATCCTGCAGCATTGACCAAACCCTGGACATATCGCCCACATTAATACTTTCAGCAAGTCCTCTGATTCCAGAATCAAAGCGATAGGTTTTTCGCAATTCGACCGTATTATCAGGAAGACTTTCTATACAGTCGCTCAGCACGGCTCCCGACTCTACAGAAGCAAGCTGATCCTTGTCACCCAGTAAAACGAGCCTTGATCCCGGCTTGAGGGCGTCAACAAGCTTACTCATAAGAGCCAGATCAACCATTGACGCTTCGTCCACAACGACAACATCCCAGCTCATCGGATTATCGCTGTTATGGCGAAACTGTGGTGAGTTTTTCCTCACTCCGAGCAACCGGTGCAGAGTCATAGCCTCTTTAGGGAGAGATGATCGTATTTCTTCAGGACAGATTAACGCATCAAGACTCCCTCCAATGGCAAGTTGTAATCGCATTGCCGCCTTGCCCGTGGGGGCTGCCAGGCCTATGTGTAATTTACTGTCAATTGCCTGGAGGAGGATGGCTAAAATTTTCAATACAGTATAGGTTTTGCCGGTTCCAGGTCCTCCTGAAATTATTGTCAGCTCCTTTTCAAGCGCCATGGCAGCAGCCCTTTTCTGCCAGTCGATCTCATGTTTGTCTCTGCCAAAATAGTCATCAAGCAGTTGATCACCCTTTTCCCCCTTCTCAAAAGAGACACCTGCCATCTTCCTGATCTGGCCTGCCAGACGGGATTCATAATGAAAGTACCTGTTCAGGTAAAGGTTGTAGTTGTAAACTATAAGCGGTGTCTGCCCACTTTCAGAGGCAAGGTCTGTTGTAAAGAGCAGATCCCTCTCATCTTTTGATACCGGAAGACAGCTGTGACCATCGGACATTGCTGCAGACAATCTAACTACCAGGTCGTAAAAAAGCTTTTTCTCCTTTCCGGAGAGGCCCGACCGTGCGGCTAAAAACCGGGAAAAATGAATATCCAGGAAACTGTAAGTAGGGTCACCCTCCATCTCCCCCCCCCAGAACCCTGTCCAGTTCTTCCAGGCGGCCTAACTCAGGCACTGTACTGAAAATCCCGTTACCGGCAGCGCCAGGTTTCATGCCCCGTATAAAAAGATAAAAAATACCGCCAAAATGATGCTCGTAACTGTAATCCGGGATCATAGTTTTCAAATAACGATGAAGAACCAGAGTGTAAATCCAGTACTGAAGACCATAATTATGCGATCGCATGGCGCGTGAGAGGTTCTCCTGCTCGTAATTTACCATGAGGTCTCCAAGATAATTGGTTTTATAGTCAATGATATAGTATCTCTCTTCGTGCTTACAGACCAGATCAATCAATCCGGTTAAATACCCCTGCATCACCTTGTGTGAAAGGTGGCATACAGTCGGCTCATCTGCAAGAACATGATTTATCATCTCCGTTTCCACCAGAGTCATACGAAAATAGAATTCCATCTCCTGCAGACATGAGGATTCCGACAGGGACGCCAGTGTAAAAAAGCCATTACCAGAAAAATCAGCCATAGGACTGTTGACAACATTGCTCAAAAGCTGCTGAAGGGGTTTCAATTCAACAGCTATCCCATATTTTCTGCATTTTTCTCTTATGAAATCTTCATTCCCGGCCGTATTGGAAATTTCATCAAAGGGGATTGACTCAAGGATTTCATGTACTGCATTACCAAAATTTGGCCCTGCGGGGAGACCGACAACAGGTATGGGAATTGCCTCCGCATCTTCTTTTTTCCTCTCCACCGGTTCATCTTCATACACGGTAAGTGAGGTCAGCGCAGAATAACTGGACATTTGCCAGTCGGTGTGCAGGTCACGATCAGAGGGTAACATTGACTTCAGATCAGTCATCTCTTTCTGCCAGTAAAAAGACGAAGCACTCCTGCTGCCGGCAGGATCTATATACCTGACTGATAACTTTCCGGCCAGTTCCTCCAGTTTTTCCTGCTGCTTTTCGGCAGCACACACACCATCAGGGAAGAGAAGGTAACCCAGGGCAGAATCAAAGGAACCTCCTGCAATTCCTGCAGCTTTCACATCAGCCCACATAACATAACAGCGCAGAGTTGCACGGGTAAGAGCAACATAGAGCAATCTCAAATCTTCTGCCTTTTCCTCTTTAACAGCCTCCTCTCTACGTACCTCAAAATCATCAGAACCAAGGTCAACTACGAGGTTGTTTTCATCATCATGACTGCTTATACAGTATTTTTCTTTCTTTAAACGATCCTGGCGATACCACAGGTATGGACAGAAAACGACAGGATATTCCAACCCTTTAACACCATGCATGGTAACAATCTGTACAGCCTCTTCATCACTTTCCAGGCGCAGTTCTCCGCTCTCACCATCAGTCTCTGCTTCCATCATTTGTCTCAACCAGAGAAGGGTCTGAGCAAGATTAAAATGGGCCGAAGTCTCAACTTCCTGTATGAGTTCAGACAGATGCTGAATATTTGTGATACTCCTCTCCGTTCCTCGCTGCGAGGCAAGTGTCAGATACACATCTTCATCTACGATCAACCTGTTCATCATCACCATAAAGCCGTCTTTCTGCCAGAGAGAGCCATATATGAGAAAACGTTCATACCACAAAATAAACCGGTCTTCGTCCTGCCACAATTCGACCAGTTCATGTCCTTTAAACCCGAACCAGCGAAGGCTCATGGCACCCTTTAATCGCGAGAGTTCACCTGGCTGTGCTACAGCATTGAGCAGTACAGAAAGTTCTCTGCATTCCTCACTCTTAAAAACAGATTCCCGCGCGGATACAATTGCCGGCATACCGATCTTATTAAGTTCATTAAGATAATCTGAAGCCTGTCGATTAGAGCGAACCAGGATTGCAATATCCCTGGGTCGGAGTACTCTCTCCTGCTCATTTTTTATTTTCAGCAGTACCGGCGAATCCGGATCAAGCAGCCGAATGATTTCTGCTGCAACAAAGTGATTGAATTCTTCTGCTGCCTTGCCACCTGTCCATCTCCCTCCTTTATCGTCTTCATTTTCGGGTAACAGGCAATAGATCATTCCCGCCAGAGATTCACCTCCTTTGACCAGCTCCAGGTCCTCTTCTGTTTTTGCAGGATGAACAATGTTGTAGTCGATAAGATTTTGATCAAAAAAGAATGGATTAGGGCGAGACATGAAAAGCGTGTTCACCTGTCCCACAAGAGAGGGATGGGATCGGTAGTTTTTATCAAGGGTAAGCTGGTAATCAGCACAGGATCGTGCCTTGAAATAGGAGTAAATATCGGCCCCGCGAAACTTGTAAATCGCCTGCTTCGGGTCTCCTATAAGATAGAGATAATGAGATGGAGATGCAAATATTTCTGAAAATATATACCATTGGGTGCTGTCTGTGTCCTGAAATTCATCTATTAAAGCGACTTGAAACCGCTCCCGAACTATTTTCCTCAGCTCTTGTCCATGTTCACCCTGCAGACCATATGACAATCGGCTGATAAGGTCATCAAAGGACATGAGACCACGCATACTCAACCGCTCTGACACCTCGTTTTGCAACTCCAGGGCAAGCTGTACCCTGAAGGTCAGCAAAATAGTGCTTTTAGCATCAAGGAAGTCGTCTATTTTATCACCAGGCAAAGAACAACCTGCAAGAACGGCCTCTTTTTTTGCTTCTCCTCTATATTTGTTGCCATTCAGTTCCTTGCATATCTCACCTGCCTGCAGCAGATTAAGATCTGATGGTACTCTCCTGGAAACTCCTGAAAAAAAAGCATCAAGTGACTCGTGCCAGGTTTTAAGAGATTCTGTCAGTCTCTTTTTAAACCCCTTTTCTGATCGTATCTTTTCAAGCTGGTCAAAAAGCTGGCCCCCGTTATTCTCCCACCAGGAAGATATCACACTAAAGGTTGTATCAAGCGATGTTAATGCTTCCGCAACAGTTCCCACAACCGGTTCAATCCGGCCGTGCCCCTTAAGACCACCCTGTACACTCCTTAACAATTCCTCCGGGTTTGAAAATTCCTGCAGTACAATACTGGCTGGCAGTTTATCCAGAGAATAAAAATGATCACGCCAGAAATCATCTACCACTTCACCGCGGACCTGGCCGATATCCGTCATCAGTTCAACATCGAAAAGTTGGCCGGTTTCCAGGGCCTGATCTAAAAGCATGCGCTGGCAGAAGCTGTGAATGGTGAAAATTCCAGCACAGTCAATATCATAGAGTGCAAGTTTCAAGCGTCTCAACGCACTTTCTTTATCGCCAATCCCAGCAGCCCAGTTTTCCAGGGTCGGATCCGGTTTCTTCATGACACCACTGAGGAGATTACGCCCCTCAACTAGTCGAGCACGTATCCGGCTGCGTAATTCTTCTGTGGCGGTCTTGGTAAATGTAACAATGAGTATCTTATCAATAGCAATATCAAGTTCCGCAACAGCACGGAGAACCAGCATGGCAATGGCATAGGTTTTCCCGGTTCCTGCACTGGCTTCAACGAGATTAACACCTCTATGTAAATCACCTCTGGCTGAATCAAAGCTATGAGGTTTAACTTTCACTGGCCGCACTCCATATCGGATTCATAATTTCAAAACAGAGGTTCTCAAACTCAGAGGTGAGAACAGATATATCATCCTGTCCCTGCAGAAGAAAGATTGGTTTTTGATTAGGGTCTAACATCAGACTTTAGCTTGA
>JAOZLO010000206.1 GCA_029934775.1 Desulfocapsaceae bacterium | reverse complement strand
CAATCAGCTTGTCTAACTCCTGTGTGTCGGCAACAAAAAGAATGATCAGGTCTCCACTGCGCAGTTCGAGTGCCAAGGGGGAAAGAAAAAACGAACCTTCGGGGAGGATTAATAAATTTTTAAGCTCGGCAAGCCCCAGAAGTTTCTCTAAATAGTGTTCTCCAGCAATTGACCTGGTGCCTGCATAAAAAAATATATTCATGCATCCCTCTTTTTTCTATTTTTTAAAAGTATTCCTGTTTTTTGTACTTCAAGAACACAAGCCACTTTTTCCTCATTCGCCTATAATGCAGGAAATACGCCAACAGCACCAAAAGTGGGCAAAAAAATAAAAACTATTTATTATCAGACAGTTACAAATTATTATGGTCAAGGACAGTGGGCAGGGGAGGTTACTAAGAGAACCATTGTCTACTTTTCTGGACAGGTAAGGGATACTTTTGTGACCATTGATAAGAAAAAGCCAGCGGGGCAGAAGATTCACCCGCCGGAACAGGAGAGTCTGAGGCTGAAGACCGTGACTGTATTGCATCCTGGGCCATCCGGATACGGAAATGTTCCGGCAGATGGTTGAAATTTCCAATGGACATACTAAGCTTCAGGTAGGTATATGAACAGACGGCTGGAGTGGTCACTCTGATTTGTCCAAAAGGGCCATAATGAGCACTCATCAAGGTGCCGTTAGCGACAAGAATCTTGCTTATTATCTTGGTGGGTACACTTTCAGGTTTAATAGTAGAACTATCAAAATTTAGACATCAAGGCTTGCCAGGTTTTCTTTTGCTATTTCATTTTCCGGATCAAGATCAATAATTTTTTCAAGTGTCTCTTGTGCCAGAACATCCATTTCCATCTCATAGTAAATAACGGCAAGATTATTTAATGCCTTGAGGTTCTTCGGATCAAGGGCAAGGACAGCATTAAAGTTCCCGGCTGCTTCAAAGAGGCGCTCTTTTTTGAGTAATGAAACACCCTGTGCAAAGAGCTCTCCTGATACCGCTTGAAGAGAAGCCAACTGTTTTTTAACCCCAGACAGTTCAGCCTCAAATTGTTGTTTGACTGCAAGCAGCTTCTCCTGATTTTCCAATAACTCTGTTACCTGATGCTGTGAAATTTCAGTGGACTGACCGGGCAGCCCTTTCTCAAACAGCAGTTGTTTTAAGGATACCTGCTCCCTGGTTTCTGTCTGTTCCGCACTGAGAAGATTGGTAAATATTTTTTTAGCCAGGGGAAATTTGACTCCCTTTGGAATAGAAGTTTTTTTACAGATAGAATCTGCAAACCGAAAATCAATAAAATTATCATAGTTGACGGGCTGCAGCACACCAAGCTCCCTATGCATATATTCTCTCATGATTTCAAACTCTTTGGCATCAGGATAGAGATTATCCCACCTGATGCCGTTGCGGGCGGTGAGAACTTTCTCAAGAAGAGGTTTTTTCAAATCAAGATGTCCTTCAGGATCAAGAAACTGCACTCCAACCTGAGCCGCATACGGAATGTTTTGAGAAATTTCCTGACCGGACTCAACGAGCAGTCGTATAAATTCCTTGCTGGATTCCGGACAAGTCTCAATAAATGACTGGCTCATAACAACAACACAGCATGGATGGGCAGGCCAAAGCTCGCCGGTCATAAACTGTTTCTTGCCGTAGCCCATCTTTATCGCCTTGGAACCAATTGGCTCTGCGACCATAAAACCTGCCATTTGTTTGTTCTCCTTGAGAAAATCTGGCATGCTGACCGGGGCAGCTACTTCAAAATTTACATCAATGTCATCCCCCTTCTCCAGACTTCCTTTGAGCCCAATTCCCTTAAAAAACATATGACTCAGCATATGGTGAATGGAGAGTTTGTGCGGGAGAAGGAAAGATTTTTTTCTAAAAAAATCCTCGTATGGTTCCCGAAAATCTCCTGAGTCATTGCGTACCATCATACTGCCTCCCCTATGTGCCAGCAGGACTGTCTTTAAGGGAACCCCATGGGAGAAAAGATCCATGGCAATGGGGGCCAGCATAAAAGCGGCATCAACTTCGTTGTTTTCCAGGGCCTCAGCCAGAGGATTCCAACTCCCCATAAGTTTTGTTTCAAGATCAAAGTTCTTTGGTTTAATGGCACCTTTTTGGATTTTATCCACAGCCAGACCAAGGAGCAAATGGTCGGTGATCTGTAAATGGGCAACCCTTAGCAGGGTTTTACCCGACACTCCTCTTTTTACCCCTGATGCGGCAGATTTTTTCTTCTCTTTTTCCGGGTTAAGTGCCAGTTCTATTTGCTTTTGCAGATCTTCAGCGGAAAAAGGTTTGGCGACAAAGCCAGTTACCCCGGCATTTTGAGCTTGAAGAATACGTTCTTTATCCGATTGGGCAGTGGCCAATATAAAGGGAATCTCTCTAAAATTTTTAGATTTGGTTCGTACCCAGATGAGAAAGTCGTATCCGCTCATATTGGGCATATTCCAATCACTGATAATGAGTGTTATCCCCTTTGTTTTCTGCAATAACTGCTTGGCATGGAGGCCATCTTCTGCTTCGATAATATCTGTATAGCCTAGTGATTTCAGGTGTTTCATCTCAATTTTTCGCATGGTTCTGGCATCTTCGGCAAGGAGAATCTTCACATCTTTCGGATCTGTCTGCATAGTGATATCCTTTTTTTATAAGCTATTTTTTCGTGAGGTTGTTGCTATTTTCTTTAGCATTATTTGTATTTTATCGGCAATACCGTATACATGGTCAGGATTTTTTCCGGTTACTGGAGGGGAAATTTTCAATTGCCGAATATTGCTGTAATTTTTCTTGACCAAGATCTTTTCCAAGGTGTCCAGAAGTTTGAGGAGGAAATTGTAGGTCTGGGTCGGTGTCACTATTCCCCTTGGAAAGAGAACTTCATCAGGCGGGAGGTCATTGAGGGACAGAATAAGTTTGTAATTTTCCGTACTTACTTTCAAGACATCGGCAGGTTTTTTCCCTTTAAAGGACTGGACGGGAATATCCTGGAGGGTATCAAGGAGCTGTGCAGAGAATTCCTTCTCGGCATAGGCATAGATGAGTTGCTGGATAATGGTCAATAGATGATAAATATCATTTGGGGTTATAATGCGCTCGTCTTTAAAGCGGTTGATAATAAGATTAAACAATCCGGCAATGGAATCAATCTCCTTGCCAATGGATTGGCTTGTCTCAATCTGGAGGAGACTGTTGCCGCTGTACTCTACTATCTCTTCCATACGTCGGTTAATCTGTTCGGAACTCTCCCTTGCTGCATCCATCTGCTGCTTAATGCTATTCATCAAGCCCTTCTCCTGCCCCATAAGGTCAGAGATGGATGTCGTGGTATCGTTCAGCGTTTGCACCATTTCTTCAACAGTTTTGATGGCATGGAGGGAGAGAGGTATGTTTTTATGTATCTGCTCTACGTTCCCTTTAATTTTCTTCGACATAGCCCCCGTCTGTTTGGCAAGTGTTCCGACTTCGTTGGCAATAACAGCAAAACCTGCCCCTGCATCCCCGGCCCGTGCGGCTTCGACATTGGCGTTAAGTGAAAGAATATGGGTCTGGGCGGTAATCTCTTGAATGGTCTGTACCATACTGGAGATACTGTCAGCCATTTCACTCAACTCTATAATGTGCTGCCGGGTCTCTTGGGCCAGGGTGAGAGCCTTTTTATTCATTTCCCGGCTTTCAGCCACATTTCCAGCTATGGTGTGAATATTTGATGAACTGTGTGTTACATCTTCTGCAACCCGGATGACTGATCCTGTAACCTCTTTTAAAAAAGAGGTCGCATCCCCCGCGTGGGCTGAATTGTTTTTTGCTGTTATCTGCATGGCCGAAGAAGATTCTATCAACTTATTGGATGCGGAGTTGAGTTCTCTTGATACATTCTCAATCTGCTCCTCAACCACATGTTCCCACCGTTCTTGATTCTTTTCTCGGGTCACCAGTCTCAAAGTAACAATAAGTCTCGCATTTTTTTCATTACCGGAAAGGGGTTCGATGTGGACAGCGATGATTTCATTGCCAATATCCAACGATGAATTCAAGGGAAACTGTGTTGCGACAGCACAGATTTCCCGCTGTTTTCGAGCATCGAGATACAAGTCAAAATAATTATATGAATACAAGCCTTCAACGGTGTCTATGGGAAGCCAGGTTTTGATTTTTCCAAAGAGAGTATTCATCTGGCTGTTGTAGAATACAATTTCTCCATTTCTCTCGATAATTAAAATCGAGGCATCAACATTGTCCAACAGTGGATAGTGCCTGGATTTGAGTTTTCGGAAAATTTTCAAAAAGAAGTTCATCGGCTTCCCTTTACCTGTTAATTGTTCTTAACTGCACTAATAATTCAGGCAGATATTTCAGTAAATAGTCAATGTCTTTTCCTTTCGTATGCCGCCCCATGCTAAAGCGGATAACGGCATAGTGATCAATATCAATTCCCAATGCGTCAATAACTGGTGATGTCTCGATTTTACCGGATGAACAGGCACTTCCCGCACTGGCATAGACCCCGATTGTATTCAAGCCCAGCAAAAGACTGCGTGAATTTACAGCAGGGAAAGCCACGCTGAGATTGCTCGCAACCCGTTGTCTCAAAGAACCTACAACCAAGACACCGGCATCTATGTTGAGTAAGCCATCCAGGAGATGCTTTTGCAGGACAGCAATACGTCTATTTTCAGAATCCCGTTCTTTTTCCACAAGCCTTGCGGCAAGGGCGAAGGCCAGCATATGGCCGGGGTTTTCAGTACCGGCTCTCATTCCGAATTCCTGCTCACCGCCATGGATGAGAGAGGGAATCGATATCTTCCCGTCAAGATAGAGCAGTCCTATGCCCTTCGGGCCATATATCTTGTGCGCTGAACAGCTTAGGGCCGTCACTCCGATTTCTTTTGGATGTATTGGAAGTTTTCCCAGGGACTGGGTAATATCAGAGTGCAGAGGAACGTTGTATTTATTGCAGATCAGAGCCGCATCTTCCACGGGCTGAATGGTGCCAATTTCATTATTTACCAACATAATGGTGGCACCAAGAACAGGAACTCCTTTATCTAATGACTTCTGAATACTCTCATCCAGGGTGTCTACCTGGACTATCCCGTCAGAATCAACGGGCAGCAAGGTGGAGGTAAAGCCCTGCGTTTCCAGGAAACAAATGGTTTGCAAAATAGATGGATGCTCGATGGAACTGGCTATAAAGTGGCCCTGTTGGTCTCTATTCTCAGAAGCCAGCCCCTGCAAAAACATGTTGTTGGCTTCTGTGCAACTGCCGGTAAAACAGATCTCTTCCGCTGTAACCTGCCAGAGATCAGCAAAGGTTTCCTTGGCCTCAATAATCAAACCATGGGCCTGTTTCCCCCAGTCCGTTGAAGATGATGGATTGGCATAGCCCATCTCTCCGCAATAATAGGAGCGTAGTAACTCAGAGACTTCTCTTCTGATAGGAGTTGTGGCATTGTGATCGAGATAGACCTGACGCGGTGTACTGATCGCAATATCAGCAAGAACCGTACAGCCTTTCTCCACACTGTGGATTGGGATATTGAGCCAGCGATAGATAGACGACAAACCATGGGGGAAAAGTTTCTGAAGTTCAGGGGCGGCAAGCTGCAGTTTCTTTTTCAGAATATAAAGGGCAGGGCCGACCCTGT
>JAOZLO010000016.1 GCA_029934775.1 Desulfocapsaceae bacterium | reverse complement strand
CAGGCATCCCTAACAAATATGCGCCGTTTTCTAGCGGCACTTATCAACACCCTTAGTAGGAAGAAAATGTGTCCAAGGCTGAACTTGACGCAAGTGTATGATAATGTTACCTACAGTTGAGTACTTACCGTAAAAGGAAACTATCATAAAAACTATGCCCCTATGAAAATATTTATTGCCATTGCCATTGGAGGAGGATTGGGATCCGTCAGCAGATATGCCATAGCTATCGGTGCAGAAAAATTGACACCGGCAAACTTTCCACTGGGTACACTCATTGCGAACCTGTCAGGGTCACTGCTCATCGGTATCTTCTGGTGTTACTTTGACAGAGTTCATATCAGTAACGAGTTCCGACTGTTTATTTTTACCGGTTTTCTTGGTGGTTTCACAACATTTTCAACCTATGCCAGAGAAAGTGTTCAGTTTTTAGGAATGGGTAAACCAATACAAGCTTTAAGTTATATTTTAATGAGCAATGTGCTGGGATTTGGTATGGTCGTTTTAGGTTTTTTTCTTTGCCACCGTTTTTTTCGCTTTTAACTAAATCCCGTTTATCAAATTTATTTTTTTGCCTTAATCCAAAACGTTTAAATAGAGGCTTTTGTGAATCTTCTCAACCGATATTTGCTCGGTCAATTTGTAAAATATTTTTTCACAGTCAATGCCGGCTTTGTATCTATCTACCTGCTGGTCGATTTTTTTGAAAAATTTGATGATTTCAGTAATCGTGGTAAACCTCTTGCCCTGGCTCTCAAATATTTCCTTATGACTATTCCTTATATCGTGGATCAACTGGGGCCGGTACTGATTCTTCTCTCAGGAGTGATCAGTATGGGAATACTCAATCACACAAACGAACTGACGGCACTGAAAGCAGGAGGAATTCCGCTCAAATCCATTATCCGTCCTTTTCTTGTCGGCTCTGTAATATTTACGGTACTCTTTGTTGCAGCGGCAGAATTCCTCCTGCCAGTCACTATTGCAACAACAAACAATATCTGGTTTGAACAACTGAAAGGAATGGTGCCACTGGGAATTCTACGTAACAACCGTTACTACTACAAAGGACAAAGCGGGTTCTATTCCTTCAGTTGGCCGAACACTTCCCGCTTTATCTTTAAGGATTTTTCCTACTCCCGTTGGGATGAAACGTATAATATCGAAATCCTGGTCACTGCAAAATTTGCCGACTGGAACGACGAAAAAAGTCTCTGGGTACTTAAAAATGGTCAAATACAAAAAAAGGATAACCTCGACTATCAGATTAAAAATTTTCAAACCAAACAGTTACGGTTACCGGAAAAACCAGAAGATTTTCTTGTCCCAGCCAATAAGTCAGCAGAAATGTCCCTGACAAATCTCTACATGGAGATATCCCGTACCGAGGTAGAACATGAAATCAGGGCGGCACAAACTACTTTTCTAGGAAGAATTTCCTATATGCTGCTCGGTATACCGCTGCTCCTGCTTGGCCTGCCTATTCTTCTCTTTTCTTATCGTAAATGGGGAAGAGATCTGTCAATTGCAATTCCTGCCAGTTGTGGTCTTGCCTTTCTCGCATGGGGATTATGGGGGTCACTCCAGTCCCTTGCCATTGCCGGCGTCGTCTCCCCGATTGTTGCAGCAACTTCCATCCATATCATTTTTTCCTTTGCCGGCTTCTTTCTTCTGATAAAAAATGATCGATAAAACGAACCCTTCTCTATTCTTTCTCAATAGCCAAAAGCTCAACTTCAAAAACCAGGACGGAATTGGGTTGAATTGAAGGTGCAACTCCCTGCTCTCCGTAACCAATATCTGAAGGAATAACCAATCGAAATTTGGATCCGACATTCATAAGCTGCAAGGCCTCACTCCATCCTTTGATGACCTGTCCGACATTGAACACAGCCGGTTCACCCCGCTTTACTGAACTATCGAACTCTCTACCATCTATAAGCGTTCCAACATAATCAACTTTTACCTTATCAGTCGCCTGAGGTTTCTCTCCTTCACCCTGAGTAATAACTTCGTATTGAAGTCCACTCTCAGTTACGGTTACGCCCTCTTTCTTCTTATTTTCTTCGAGATAGACATCGCCTGCGGCTTTATTTTTGGCCAGCATTACTGCCATTTCCGCCTTCTGCCGTTCCTGCATCTTCACAGCAAACTCTTTTTGAACTGTAACCATCTCCTCTGGAGTCAGAGCGGGTTTTACACCATCGTAGGCATCTGAAATCCCTTGTATCAATAGTTCCTTTCTAATATCACCCCCGGCTTCCTTAAAATAGCTCCCTACCTCATACCCCATACTATAGCTCAGTTTCTCTTCAAAACTGCTTAAATTTACCAAATTTTCAGGCTGCCCTGCAGCAAAAGAGGTCACCGGGGCAGTAAAACAGAAGGCCAACAATGCTGATACAAATTTTTTTTTCATCAAAAAGATCCTTTAAATAAATTTAATTGGAATTAAAAAAGTCACCATACAGTTGAAGAAAATCTCAACCTATCTACAACATCACAACCAGTGTGATTCCTCGATTTCCCTTGTTGAAATTACTGTCAACACTGAGTTGCGAATATCGTTGAAGAAGTTTTCTGGCAGGCCCGAATTTTCTGGAAAATTCTTCTCCGGCAATGTAATCACGAATCCGCCCTTTGCTCTTCATAAAATCCAGATTTTTCCGACACTCTGATCGAATACGTCCCCCTTTACCACTGGAGCCGTATCCATGAATCAAAGTCAATACATGAATATTATTTTTTTCTGCATCTTCTATTGCATTATCCAGTTTTTGCAATGCTAATCCAAGTACAGGGCGACCCAGCTCTAGATTGACCGTTTTTTGGACAAATCCCCTGTTCCGCTTCAAATGGTCTCCGCCCTGCTTGGTTCCACAAAACCTGCAACTCAGGCTGCTCACAGATATACCATTTCCGCAGACTTGACAGACAGCCATGATATTAACCAGAGGAAGGATAAGGTGCTAACACCCCACAAGGGGGTATAAGTACCATGGTGGTAGATCGAACAACATAGTTTTAAAATATACCACTCAGTTTCTTGTTTTTTATGACAAAAACCAAGGAGTAAGGTACTAAACTCGACGAACAGTTATCACTGAAGACAACTGCCTGAGATGCTGAAGAAGAATATTGAGGTGGACCAGATTGTCAACTTCGAGAGAGACGTTAAACTCTGCAAAATTGTCCGGAGTAGTATAGGCTGACATTTCAACAATATTTGCGTTATCATGACTGATCACTCCGCTGACATCTGCAAATACCCCTCGCCTGTCTTCCGTTGTAATATGGATAGCGACTTTAAACTGTTTTTCAACAACACCAGACCAGCTTACATCAAGCCATCGTTTAGGGTCTAACCTGAGGAGATTGGCACAGTCAGCTCTGTGTACAGAAACACCGCGTCCCACTGTAATAAAACCAACAATTGAGTCACCGGGTACAGGCTGACAGCATTGACTGACCTTCACCAGCATACCGTCAACCCCATCTATTTTAACACCTGTTTTTTCCTGTTTTTCAGGCCGGACAGACTGGCCTCCCTGGGTGGTTGTTAACCCTTCAGGCAACAGATCCACTGATGCAGTTTCTGATTCCTGACGCATGTCTGGAGGCAGAAGTGCTTTCACAAGGGTCTGTACAGTAATTGAACCATTTCCAACCTTAACCAGCATATCATCCAGAGAATTACACCGCAACTCCTTCAGAAGCAGCCTGATATGCCCGCTTTTGATCATTTTTTTAAGAGTTGTATCATGCTTTCGGATCTCTCTCTCACAAATTTCCCGGCCCAGTTTGAGAGCTTTTTCCTTTTCTTCCCGCCTGAACCATGACCGTATCCTGGCCCGCGCCCTGCCTGTTTTTACCAGATCCAGCCAACCCCGTCTTGGTACTTGGCTGGTCGAGGTGATAATCTCAACTATATCACCACTCTGCAGTCTATATTTCAGTGGAACCTGACGGCTGTTTACTTTTGCTCCCACACAATGATCACCAACTTCCGTGTGTATAGAGTAAGCAAAATCAATGGGGCAACTCCCCAGCGGGAATTCCTTCACCTCACCTGTCGGTGTCAACGCGTATACATCGGGATGGTACAGTTCCCCTTTTACACTGTCGAGGAATTCACGTGGATCTTCAACATCCTGAAGAGAGGAGACGAGTTTTTTTAACTCATGACAAAGCTTCGCATCTTTTGAAGAAATATTCTGACCTTCCTTGTAGGCCCAGTGCGCTGCTACACCTTCCTGGGCAACAAGATCCATCTCCTCAGTACGTATCTGAATCTCAATAAAATGATCACGGGGACCTACTACAGTGGTGTGCATCGACTGGTAATTGTTAGTTTTCGGAGCTGAAATAAAATCCTTTATTCTACCCGGTACAGGAGCCCAGTTTGCATGTACTGTTCCCAGCACCTCATAGCATTCATTTACCGTATTAGTAATTATCCTGAAAGCAACCTTGTCATATACCCGATCCAGTGTAATATTCTGTACTACCAGTTTTTTGTATATTGAATAAAGATGCTTAGGTCGCCCGACAATACGCATGGGTTTAATATTGTTTGCAGCCAGTTTTCCCTGAAGTATTGTAATAACCTCGTCAACATACTTCTGCCGCTCCCCCAGTGAACTTTCCAGTTTACTGGAGAGCTCGGAGTGTTCTTCCGGATAGAGAAATTTGAAAGAATAATCTTCCAACTCCTGTTTCAGCCAGTCAATCCCAAGCCTGCTGGCAAGTGGCGCATACAGATCCATAGTCTCTCTAGCCACTTCTACCTGCTGTACCCTGTCAACCTTCCCAAGCAAAAACATGTCTACCAGTCGATCTGCAAGCTTGACTAGTAAAACACGGATGTCTTCTGCAATAGCCAGCAACATTTTCCTGATGTTTTCTGCCTGATTCAGAATCCTGCTATTATAACGAACTTTGGTTATTCTCGTTGACCCTTCAACAATCAGGGCAACATCTTTACCAAATTTTTTTTCCAACTCCTCAACAGTGATACCTTCTTTAAGCACACCATGAAGCAAACCAGCAAGGACCGTATCCAGATCAAGGTGCATGGAGGCCAGAGTAGAAGCCACCTCAAGAACATGTGCTAAATAACATTCTCCGGAAAAGTGCTGCTTCCCCTCATGAACCCGGCTGACAATCTCCCACGCATCATCTATTGAGGACAGATCTACGCCATGCAGATAATTTGAGGCAAGGACTTTCAACCTTTTCGGATCGGTGGCTGATTGTTCTAACATTTTTATGGATCGTCAGTCTTTTCCGTGGATTCATCAGCAATTTTTGACAACAGTGCCGGAATCACTTTGTCAGGTGTCATCTCTTCCACAGCACCGTTCTTACGAATCCTCATTTCAATCAGGCCGCTGTTCAGCAGACTTTTCCCAACAACAACCCTGAACGGTATCCCCAGCAGATCCGCATCCTTAAATTTTGAACCGGGTCGTTCATCTCGGTCATCGAGAAGAACATCTATTTCCTGCCTCTGAAGCTCTCTGTACAAGTGTTCTGCCGCCGCAGTAATTTTCTCATCTTTTAAACCAAGATTGAGAATAATGACCGTATATGGCGCCAGAGGAACAGGAAATATTATTCCGTCTGCATCGTAATTTTGTTCAATTGCAGCAGCAACTACCCGGCTGATTCCAATACCATAACAGCCCATGACAAAAAACTTGTCCTGCCCGTCACTGTCCTGGAAGGTCGCCTCCATAGACTCTGAATAGCCTGTCCCAAGCTTAAAAACATGCCCTACTTCAATTCCCTCAGTCAATTTAAGCTTGCCACCGCATTCCGGACATGGATCGGAACGTGTAATCTGTCGCAGATCGGCAGTTGCATCAACTTGAAAATCTCGACCCAGGTTGACGTTTTTCATATGATAATTCTTTTCATTACCTCCGACATAGAAGTTCTGCATTGCAGCTACTTCCAGGTCAGCAACAATTTTTATTGTCAACCCTACCGGTCCGAGATATCCGGTAGGTACTTTCGTAATATCATAGACTTGACTGCTTTCAGCAATTTCAACATCAGCTGCTCCAAGGAGATTCTTCAGTTTAACTTCCTCCAACTGCCTGTCTCCTCTTAGAAGTACAGCAACAGGTTGATCATCAGCCATAAAAACCAGTGTTTTAACAAGCTGACTTGGGGCAATTTTCAAAAATTCACAAACAGTATCAACTTTTCGTTTTCCTGGAGTTTGTATCTTCTCTAATTGTTCCAGCCGCTCGATCTTTTCTTGTTTTCTCAAGCTTACTGCTGCCTTTTCCATATTGGCAGCATAGTCACAGTCCTGACAAAAAACGACAGTATCCTCTCCGGTCTCGGCCAGCACCATAAATTCATGGGAAAAACTCCCGCCAATGGTACCGGAATCCGCCTGAACAGCACGAAATTTCAAGCCACACCGGGTAAAAATACGTTTGTACGCTTCATACATTTTCCAATAACTGGCTTCAGCTGCCTCGTTGCTGACATCGAAGGAATAGGCATCTTTCATTATAAACTCACGCCCACGCATCAAACCGAACCTGGGTCGGATTTCATCACGAAATTTTGTCTGGATCTGATAAAGATTAACAGGCAGATCCCTGTAAGAATGTACGTCCTTCCTCACTATATCGGTTATTACCTCTTCATGGGTAGGACCGAGACAGGACTCTCTTTCGTGCCTGTCAAAAAACCGCAGGAGTTCTGGTCCATATTTTTCATAACGGCCGGTTTCAATCCATAAATCAGCCGGTTGAACCATAGGCAGGAGTAATTCCTGGGCTCCTGCACGGTTCATCTCTTCCCTCACAATATTTTCGACTTTGCGAATAGCCGCAAGGCCGTAGGGAAGATACGAATAAATACCTGCGGTAAGTTTACGCATAAATCCTGCTCGCAGCATTAATCTATGACTTGCAACTTCCGCTTCTGCAGGAATTTCTTTAAGGGTTGGTAGCAGTGCTTGAGAATAGCGCATAATAATATTATCAAATAATAAGTTAGCAGTTTTACAACTCTGTTTTCTCTATTTCTTGGCTTACAGCGGCTTATTCTTATGCCACTCATATTCCATTTTTTCAAGTTCAGACATAAATACACTCAGAAGTTCTTTTTCGGCCACTTTTTTCCAGATCTCTCCCCTTTTGAAGATAATGCCTGCCCCGTTACCACCAGCAACACCAATATCTGCCTCCCGAGCCTCCCCGGGACCGTTCACCACACAGCCCATAACAGCAATTTTCAGAGGCGCCTTCATGGTCTGAAGACGATCCTCAATTTTCTCAGCTAGACTGAAAAGATCAATACGGGTGCGCCCACAGGTCGGACAGGAGATAATTTCAGGACCCCGCTGACGAATTTTCAGTGACCGCAAGAGCTCAAACCCTACCCGGATCTCTTCCACAGGATCTCGAGTCAGGGAAATCCTGAAGGTATCACCTATCCCCTGGCTGAGGAGTATTCCCAGGGCAACACTTGATTTAACCGTGCCGGCGATCAGCCCTCCTGCCTCGGTGACACCAAGGTGCAATGGGTAATCCGTAATTCCGGAGAGTTTGCTGTAACCATTTACTGTGGTGAGGACATCGGCGGATTTTATTGAAATTTTGATATCATAAAATCCATACTTTTCCAGCAGCCTCACATTCCTCATCGCACTTTCAAGCAGAGCGTCAGTGTTATCGGCGCTGGGGTAACCATATTTTTTCAACAGATCCTTTTCTATAGAACCGCTGTTAACACCTACTCGAATAGGTACCTTATGATAGAGTGCAGCATCAACCACCTTTGCAACTTTTTCCTCTCCGCCCAGATTTCCAGGATTGATACGGATACCATCTGCCCCATTCTCCATCGCCGTTACCGCCAGGCGTGCATCAAAATGGATATCCGCGATGAGAGGTATTGCAATAGAGTCACGTATTGCTCTAACGGCAACAGCCGCTTCCTGATCGGGAACAGCAACGCGTACAATCTCACAACCTCCATTCTCAAGTTTCAGAATCTGAGCTACAGTAGCCTCAATATCTGTAGTATTGGTATTGGTCATGGATTGAACAGAAATTGGGCTATCTCCACCAATTTCCACATTACCGAGCCATATTTTCTTTGTCTGCCTTCGTACTATCATCAACCGTTCTTTTCCTGTTTCCTTATAAGATTCAACTCAGCATCAGATGATCGTATATAGATCGGTACAGCCTCCGCAGCATCTAACAGATCTCCTAACTCAAGCCTCTCTTTACCCAATAAACCGAGAGATGCCGCACTCGGTTGATGCAAATGTGCAGAAACTGACAGGATCTTATCTTTTAAAAGGCGTTTCCAGACATCACCATAAACATTTACCCCGTCACCGACCAGAACAACCGGGTCCGTGATACAGTCGGCAAGTTTTTCAGGCGAAACCACCATTGGCACTCCGGCTGAAACCGTCAATCCATCCACATCCGTGCGATAAAATGCTGCATAGACTTCACCCTTTCGGGCATCAAGAACTGAACATATCCATGGGGAGGGAGCACATTTACTCGCCAGTCCATCAAGGGTAGAGACTCCTATCATTGGCTTATCCGCTGCAAAGGCCAAACCCTTGGCAGTAGCCATTCCTATTCTCAACCCGGTAAAGCTTCCAGGTCCCAGACTTACCGCAATTGCTTCAATAGATTCCCAGCCAACTTCCGTTTCAGTCAACAGAAAATCAATAATCTCCAGCAGTCTTCTCGAATGGGTCACCCTGCTGCTCAAACTGAGAGCAGCCAGTACCTTACCATCTTTTCTGGTACCCTGAGTGATGGCAACAGAACTGCAGGGTGTTGCGGTATCGATCGACAATATCAGAGACTCTTTCTGTCCCATTAACTCAACAGCCTGACTATATCATTGTAAAAGACAAAAACCATAAGAGTCGCAAGCAAGCCGATACCAACCTGCTGGGCAAATATCTGCGCTCTCTCATTCATTGGTTTTCTCATTATTCCTTCAATGGTCAGAAAAACCAGGTGACCTCCATCCAGTACTGGTACAGGAAGAAGATTGAGAAACCCAAGATTGACACTGAGCAGTCCCATGAAATAGACGAGATTCAACCAGCCAGCTTTCATCTGTTCACCAGCTATCTGGGCTATAAGAATGGGCCCTCCCAGGTCCGAAGCAGGTATCACTCTCTGAAAAATCTTTACCAATCCCATAACCGTAAGAGAAATATACATCCAGGTCTGTGCAATGGCATTCTTCATTGAACTCATCAGAGTTCCCTTGGTGTAAGTCAATTCATCGGCCTTGACAATGCCAATCATGAATCGCTTTTCCACCTCTTCGCCAAACACATTCTTGACTGAATCAATCTTTGGTTCAACTGTAAACTGGAGCCGCTCACCCTGCCTTTCCACAACAACAGACACCTGTTGACCACCACTGCCCTTAACACTCTCGAGAACATCAAGCCAACTCACAGTGGGTTGGCCATTAATTTCGATAAGCAGATCGTCCGGTTTCAATCCAGCTTTCTCTGCAGGCGATCCTTCACTCACTTTACCGATACGGGTGGTATCTACAGGAGTTGGAATCCCGACAAAGAGAAAAACCATAAAAAACAGCCACACAGAAAAAAGCAAATTAAACAGGGGGCCGGCCAGAACGATTAAAAATCGCTGCCAGACTGCTTTATGGGCAAAAGAACCGTTTTTATCCACACTATCAACCTGCTGTTCATCTGGATTCTCCCCAAACATCTTCACAAATCCGCCAAGAGGAAAAGCAGAGAGGACATACTCTGTCTCACCGATGGTTTTTCCAACGATTTTAGGACCGAACCCTAAAGAGAATTTCAGAACACGGACACCAAACAATTTGGCAAAAAGAAAATGTCCCAGTTCATGAACAAAGATCAGTAGACCAAGAACTAATATAAAAGAAAAAAGAGTATTCATATCATATAATTGTTAATTTCATCACCCATGTTTTCTCAGCTGTTAAAAAAGAAGACGGCACAGGTAATTTTAAAAAGCTCTATTGGAAAATTTCATTCACTGTTGAATAAGCCGAGTCGCTTCCCTGCGGGCACTGCTGTCCGCCTGAAGAATATCCTCAAGGCTGTCTCCATTTCCTTCCTGAACAATATCCATTGTTCTGGCAACTGTCTCGGCTATATCAGGAAAAAGAATACGCGAATTAAGAAAAGCATCAACAGCCACCTCGTTGGCTGCATTCAAAACAGCAGGAGCAACTCCACCAGCTTTTATTGCTTCAAAAGCGAGCTTGAGAGCAGGAAAACTGATATAATCAGGCTCACTAAATTCAAGATTACCGCACATGGAGAGCTGCAGAGGACGTAAATCCAGTTCCAGTCGGTCGGGGTAGGAAAGAGCGTAAGCGATAGGAATTTTCATATCCGGAATACCGAGTTGAGCAATAACAGAACCGTCTTTGTATTCAACCAGGGAATGAACAATAGACTGGGGGTGCACCACAACTTCAATCTCTTCCGGAGTAACGTCAAACAGCCACTTCGCCTCAATTACCTCCAATCCCTTATTCATGAGAGTGGCAGAATCTATTGAAATTTTTCTACCCATATCCCAGTTCGGATGATTCAGGGCCTGCTCCTTTGTGACAGTTTTGAGTTCTTCCGCATTTTTCCCCCTGAATGGTCCCCCTGATGCTGTTAGAATAATTTTATCCAGATCTCTTCGTTGTCCGGCTTCAAGAGCTTGAAAAATGGCCGAATGTTCCGAATCTACAGGCAGGAGTTTAATTCCTTTTTTCTGCACAGCTTCCATTACAATTTTTCCGGCCATCACCAGAGTCTCTTTATTTGCCAGGCCAATATCTTTTCCGGCCTGGATAGCTGAAAGAGTGGGGAGCAATCCGGCTGCACCAACTATAGCTGATATTGTCATGCTGGCCACCGGGTATGCCGCAACCAGTTTATTTCCCTCCAATCCGGTGACAATTCTACCGTGATACTCTCCTGGCAGTAAATCACAAAGAGCAGCAGCATGGGCAGCATCGATAATTGAAACAAGTTCAGGCTTGAATTCCACAACCTGTTCAGCCATAAGGTGAACATTCCGCCCGGCTGCCATTGCCACTATTCTATAACGCTGCGGGAACTGCCTGACAAGGTGGAGCACATTTACACCGATGGAACCGGTCGACCCTAAGAGAGAAATAAGCTTCATCTAACACCAGAGAAAACAAGAAGATAATAAAGAACAGGGACAGCAAAAAGCAACGAATCAACACGATCAAGAATACCACCGTGCCCCGCCAGACATTTACCGGAGTCCTTTGTCCCTGTACCCCGTTTAACAATTGATTCGGTAAGATCACCTGCAATCCCGACACCACCTATCAGTATGGCCGAAAATACAAGAAAAAGCCAGGGGACAACAGGCAGAAGCAGAAAGGCAAAGAAGAGTGCTCCAGATAATCCTGCAACAATACCGCCAAAGGCACCTTCAATAGTCTTGTTGGGGCTGATAGAGGGACAGAGTTTGTGCTTTCCGATGGCACGACCAACAAAATAGGCGCCACTATCAGAACAGGCGGTGATGGCAGAAACAACGATCAGCCAGATGCCACCCTCAGGGAGATATCGAAGGAGAACAAGGTGTGCACCAAGCAAACCAATATATACGAGGCCAAAAACAAGGCGGCAAAACAGAAGATAACCATCCTCCAAAGACTTATATTTAAAGAGAAAATATCCGGTAAGGATAAAAAATGAAATGAGGCTTAAAAATGGCAATATGGCAATCTGAGGAAAAATACAGATACCAGCAACAGGTACAGCCAGGACAAAGGCTAAAAACCATCTTTCAACACAGTTTTCTCCCCCGCCTGATGCCATCCTTACGTATTCATCACAACCTATCGTCACAACTATTAACACGACACAACTGAATAACAGTATCGACCCTTTCAGGAGAAGCAGAAGCCAGAAACCAGCGATGAAGAGCCCGGGCACAATACGTTTCATAATCTACTCAAGATGCAGTTGTTCTCCGGTACGACCAAAACGCCTCTCCCTGGACTGATATTCAGTGAGTGCCTTTAAAAATATTTCCTTTCGAAATTCAGGCCACATGACATCGGTAAAGTAAATCTCAGAATAAGACACCTGCCATAACATGAAATTTGATAATCTGGACTCCCCCCCCGTTCGGATAAGAAGATCGGGGTCGGGCAATTCAGCGGTGTCAAGAAAGCCGCTCATAATCTCACTTGTTATCGAATCAATGTCGCGTTCTCCAGCAAGACACTCACCAGCCACTCTTTTCACTGCACGTACAATTTCATCACGCCCTCCGTAACTGAGCGCAAGATTGAGAACGAGTTTGGAATTGGCAGATGTTTTTTGAATTACACTTTCTAGAGTTTCCCGCACAGGGCCAGGAAGTTTACTGCGATCTCCAATTGACATGAGTCGGATATCATTATTCAGCATTCGGGGAAGTTCCGCTTCAAGATATCTTTTCAAAATGGACATTAACCCGGTTACTTCCGGAACAGGCCTGTTCCAGTTTTCCGACGAAAAAGCATAGAGTGTAAGATATTTTACGCCTATCTCTCTTGATATTTCAACAATATCACGAACAGAATCTGCCCCGGCCTTATGTCCAAATAATCTTGGCTTTCTCTTTCTCTTCGCCCACCTGCCATTCCCGTCCATAATAATAGCGACGTGCTGCGGCAGACGTTCCAAATCAATAGTAGCAGTACAGACCATAACCAACCGGAATCAGGCATATTACTCTATTAGACGACACGCAACGGTAATCAAGAAGTGTGTTTTTCATCATCAAACTTCCATCACTTCTTTTTCCTTAGAACCTGTAATATCGTCGATTTTCTTAATATATATGTCAGTTTCACCCTGAGCTTCGTCCTGGGACTTAAACATCTCATCTTCAGATATGTCCTTATCCTTTTTTTGCTTTTTCAGAGTATCTATAGCCTCTCTTCGTATATTTCGAATAGCAACACTGAATTCCTCTGCAGTTTTCTTCACCATCTTGACAAGTTCTTTCCGTCTTTCCTCTGTCAGTTGCGGGATATTAAGGCGTATAATTTTCCCATCATTGACCGGAGTCAATCCAACGCCGGACTTAAGGATTGCCTTTTCAATAGCCGGCAGCATCTGAGGATCCCAGGGTTGAACAGCAATAAGCCTGCTCTCTGGAATAGTAAGGGTACATACCTGGTTAAGAGGCATGGCACTACCATAAGCATCTACGGATATGTCATCTATTATAGCCAGAGATGCCCTGCCGGTTCTCACCTTTGAGAGTTCTTTTTTGAAGGATTCAACACTTTTTTCCATCTTTTCAGACATTATGAAAATTACTTCACTCATTACACTCCCTCTCTTTAGTGCCTTACTCTATAAAGGCTGTAACTCAGTTCAGTACCCCCTTGAGGGGTATAAAAAACAAGTAATCGAGCAATATGCTTTGAAATTATGAGGTCACATATACCACCATGGCACTTATACTCCCTTGTGAGGTGTTAGAATAGAACATGATGCCCTTCGGGCAGGCTGAATCTTAATAGGTTAACAGCCTTCAGTCTACAGCCTGTCTTTTGCTTATGGAAAAACTTTGTTTTTCCAATACATGCACATAACCTTCATATAAGTTTATTCAGTAATAAGTGTGCCAACCACTTCACCAAGTGCTGCTCGTCTGATATTACCTGCTGCAGCCATATCAAGTACCATAATAGGCAAGCCATCTTCACGGGCAAGAGCAATAGCAGCGGCATCCATAACTCTCAGTCCCTTCTGCAGTATTACATCATACGAGAGACGATCATATTTTACTGCATCCTCATTGACGACAGGATCTTTATCATACACACCATCAACTTTGGTGGCCTTAACAACAATCTGAGCGTCAATCTCAAGAGCTCTCAACACAGCAGCTGAATCCGTTGTGAAATATGGATTGCCTGTACCTGCTGCAAAAATCACTACTCTCCCCTTTTCAAGATGCCTGGTAGCACGTCTTCTTATATACGGTTCAGACACAGACTGCATTGGAATAGCAGACAACACTCTGGTAATAATACCATTACGTTCGAGGGCATCCTGCATTGCCAGACTGTTCATAACAGTGGCAAGCATCCCCATATTATCAGCCGTGGTCCTATCCATCCCCCTGCTTGCCCCTGCAACACCTCTGAATATATTACCCGCGCCAATAACAATACCCAGTTCAACCCCTTCAGCAACAACCTCTTTAACCTCACCAGCTACAAAATCAAGCACTCCGGGATTAATACCGTATGAATCCTCTCCCATCAATGCTTCACCACTGAGCTTGAGCAGCATACGTTTATAGTTTGCGGTCATATAGCTTTCCTTCAATTGAAAATAAGTAACTGATCAGCACAGCTGTTATTCTACACCTACTTGAAATCTGGCAAAGCGCTTGATAGAGATATTTTCACCCATTTTACCTACGAGTTCATTGAGTAAATCCTGAACAGTAAGATCTGGATTCTTTACATATTGCTGCTCCAGAAGACAGGTCTCAGCGATAAATTTCTCAATTTTACCTGTTACCATTTTCTCTACAATTGCTTCAGGCTTCCCGGATTCCAATGCCTGCTGTACATAAATTTCTTTCTCGCGGGCAACGATATCTCCAGGTATTTCTTCTCTGGTCACTGCTAGAGGATTTACGGCAGCTATATGCATGGCAATATTACGCCCAAATTCCCTGAAATCATCATTTTTAGCAACGAAATCTGTCTCACACCCAAGTTCAATCATTACACCGAGGTTTCCTCCGGCATGAATATAGGTCTCAATAACACCCTCGCTGGTGGCTCTCCCTGCGCGCTTTGCTGCTACAGCAAGTCCCTTTTGTCTTAAGAGGTCCACTGCTTTTTCCATATCCCCACCAGTTTCAGTAAGGGCCTTCTTGCAATCCATCATACCTGCGGCTGTTTTGTCCCTCAGGTCTTTTACCATCGTACTTGTAATCTGCATGGTAAATCTCCTTTAATAATTATTTTTTTAATAGCTTAAAAATTTCTTTTTAGTACCTTATCCTTAATTTCTGTCATAAAAACGAAAAACTGAGGAATGTATTTTGAAATTACATGGTTCAATGTACCACCATGGTATTTTTACCCACTTGTGGGTGTTCATTTTTCTTCCCTTTGCAGCGAAAATCTTAAAAGAAGTGCATCTATCCGGGATAAATACACCTTTGTACAGCAAAAAAAGGGACAGTCAGAAGACAGCCCCTTTTTAGATCATAACTATTTCTTTCTGAAGAACTATGCCGGGAGGCTGTCCCGAAATACTCTTCTGCCAAGTATCACACGCTGATCCTGGTATTAATTTATTCTGCAGGTGCAACTGATTCTGATGCCATTTCACTTCCTGTATCAGCCATCGCGGCAGCAACGGCCTCCTCTGAAGCTTCTTCACCATCTTTCATTGCCTGACCAGTAAGAACTGATTCAGCAATATGACTACTGATCAAACGAATAGATCTGATAGCATCATCATTCCCAGGTATAACAAAGTCGACATTATCAGGGTCACAATTAGTGTCAGTTATTGCAACAACAGGAATATTAAGTTTAGTAGCCTCGCTAATTGCGATAGATTCCTTCCTCGGATCTACAACAAATATAACCGATGGCAAGTTACGCATGTCCTTTATGCCACCTACATTCCGTTCAAGTTTTATTCTCTCTTTTTCCATAAGAAGAATTTCTTTTTTAGGAAAGCGATTAATCGATCCATCTTCCTGCATTGTCTCAATAGACTTGAGCCTTTCAATTGAATTTTTTATGGTCTGAAAATTTGTGAGCATACCACCAAGCCACCTGTGATCCACATAGAACATACCACATCTTTTCGCCTCTTCATTAATTATGACCTGTGCCTGCCTTTTTGTACCAACGAAGAGTACAGACCCACCACTTTTCACCTCATCAATAATAAAATCACATGCCTTATCGAAAAGACGTTTCGTCAAATCCAGATTAACGATATAAATTCCATTTCGTGGTCCATAAATATACGGCTTCATTTTCGGGTTCCAGCGTCTTGTCTGATGCCCAAAGTGTAACCCTGCCTGCAGCATATCCCTTACAGAAACATTTGCCATAATTTTCTCCTATTCTGGTTTTTCCTCCATCTTCCAAGATCACAGGGCACCTTTAAGCACGCCTGAAACACCAGATTGAATTGAAGATGTGTGTTTTATTAAATCGTCAGATCACCATTGACCTGACTTGTAAAAAATTAACACTACTTTTTAACATGAGATGATATAATATGCAACTCAAGCTTAAAAAAGACGGATGTTTTATTATCGTAACAGAAGCGATGATTTACCTGTAAAAATGGTTTTCAGCCACTCAAAACCGAATTTCAGAAGTTCTTGATCCTCTTTTGCTATTCGCCTTTTAAAATGTCCCCCTATCTTAAACTGCTTTAAAAGACTAAATTCTTCACAAAATCGGCGAAAACCATCAATATTATAACATACCATAAAAGCGAGTTGCTGCTTTTCGCCTCCTTCACCTTCACCTTTCCACGGATTAGTTGCGAACAAGCTATCGATCTCAACCCACAATGCATTCATCGTATTATATTCTGTCAACCGTTGATTCCTGATCCAGCTGTCAACCTTGAACTCTTTTTTTTCGTTGTGACCAAGACAATAAGAGTGGCTGGTCAAAAAATAAAAATCACTGGAAATACCATTCTCACAACTTCGATCAACAGCCCTCTCAACAGGGTAGGTGCGACAAGCAGACGGCCTGTCACTGTATACAGAACATCCTGTGGCGGTTAAGAAAGGACACGATTTCTCACGATCATCATTAAGTTTTAACTTTACTGTAGGGAAAAAGGGATTGTCCCCTCTTACAAGGAACGAATGTGCCCGCATAAAATCTTCAGAATCCATACGAAGACCATTCTTTAACCTGATGATATCATATGGATAAAGGGTTAAATTTACATTTTTACAGCAACTGGTGAAACATGACACCCCAGGATTACAATCAAAAGTAAAAAATGAGCTTCCAAGAGGTATCATTCCTTCAGGAAATATTTTTTCTTCAGAGCACATACCTTAGAATCTCCCCTGGCAAACACAAAAAAAAAGCTGGATGGAAACAGAGTTCCATA
>JAOZLO010000205.1 GCA_029934775.1 Desulfocapsaceae bacterium | reverse complement strand
AGTGCTTCACCATATCCGGTGGAAAGAACCTGGACATCTCCGGAAAGAAGACCGGCCATCGCTTTGCCACCCGCATCATAGGGTATATATTTAACCTTGAGCGGATCTTCTCCTGCAGCTTGAAATACCATGGCAGGTACAAGATGGTCCATACTTCCCTGGACAGAACCACCACCAATCTTGACCGATTTAGGATCTTTTTGAAAATCGGCAACTACTTCTTTAAAACTGGTATACTTGGAATCCTTAGCCACGACAAAGGCGGCATAGTCTGCAATGACGGAGGCAATGGGTGTCAGATCCCTGAAGGATTGAGGGAACACACCAGTTAGAGATCGTATAATAATTGGAGTGGAGTTTACAAGCAGAGTCCCTTCCTGACGTTTTGCCGTACTGATCAGGTGATTGAGTGCTTTGCCACCACCGCCACCAGACATATTTTCAAAAGAAGCTTTTTCCAGCAGTTTGGAGTCGAGCAATGCCTTGCCTACTCCCCGTGCCGTGCCATCCCATCCGCCGCCCGCCCCACCGGGAATAAGAAAGTGAATCTTTTTAACTTCACTGGCAGATAGTGGTGAAACCAACAATGCCAGCATTATGACAAAGGAAAACAGTGTTGCACTGAGACGAATAAATCCTTTTTTTTTCTGTTTCATGTACATCCTCCATAGAGTGTTTATTGAATTTGAGGCGACCTTGGATAATTGCATTTTTATCCAGCCTCTTTACCGTACTAAAAAAATATCCTCAAGACAGCAATTATGGACTTACTTCCAAGAACAGGCTAAGAAGAAAAGAGACCTCGGCACTTCTCAGTTGAACTGTAGTGAAAATACATTTTTTAATTTTCTATGAAAAATAACCAAAAGTAAAGATTGAGATACTTAAGAGTAAATAGATCTTTTTGAACATTGTGTTCATTGTGTTCATAGCGAGAAGCTGACAACCCATTTACCTGGATAGTCCGTAACAAAGCTCAATAAAACAGAGAAAAATAACAACCCAATGAAACTCAAGAAACTGCAAACCAAAATGGTCTTACTCATTCTGGGGCTTATCCTCAGTATTGTTGGTGTGGGCGGAGTTTTTTCTCTAAAACTTATTTCATCAATACTTGAAAAACAGATGGGGAGCAGGGCTTTAAAGGTTTCACAGACGGTGGCCCTCATCCCGAATATCCGAAGGGATCTGGAAAGGGGTGATCTGAAGCATTCTTCCATTCAGACCATTGTCGAAAAAATTCGTTATACTACGGAGGCACAGTTCATTGTGGTTGGTGATAAAGACGGGAGGCGATACTCTCATCCGGTACCGGAGCGAATAGGGCAGTTCATGGTTGGAGGTGACAACAGTATGGCCCTGGAAGAAGGGAAGTCATACGTCTCAAGGGCGACAGGGACGCTGGGTCCTTCAATTCGGGGGAAAGTACCTGTCTTTAATGAAGAGGGGAAGATCATTGGTATTGTCTCTGTTGGTTACCTGGTTCAGAATGTGAACTCATTAATCAGGGGGTATCATATAAAAATTGTAATATTTCTGGTAGCGGCAATTTTGTTTGGAATAGCGGTAACGTTGAAAATCACAGATGGATTTAAAAAAGCGATATTTGGTCTGGAGCCTGATGAGATTGCAGCACTTTTGCAGGAGAGAACTACGACTCTTGAAACAATTAGAGAAGGAGTGCTTGCAGTTGACGGAAGAGGTTTAATTACTACCATAAATCAGGCAGCTTTTGAAACACTGGGACTTGACAATGCTCAGGATGTCATTGGTAAGCCTGTCATTACAGTGCTTCCCGAGACCAGAATTTTAGATGTTCTTCGCACAGGAGTGAGTCAACTGGACAGGGAGTTAATGGTTGGAGATAAAGAAATTATTGTTAACCGCATACCAGTGTTCAATAAGGGTGAAATCACCGGGGTTGTCTCCAGTTTTCGCAATAAAGATGAACTGGATATACTCAGTAAGAAATTTTCGCAGATTAAAAAATACTCAGAAATGCTCCGAGTTCAGACCCATGAGTATTCTAATAAGCTCTATACTATCTCCGGATTGATTCAGATAGGTGCTTATCAGGAGGCAGTGGACCTTATCGGCAGCGAAACTTCTGGTTATCAGGAACTCATCAGTTCTTTGATGGATATTGTTCCTGATCCTATTCTGGCTGGTACTATTCTCGGTAAATACAACAAGGCGAAAGAGTTAAAAGTAGCCTTTCACATCGACCCGGAGAGTAGTATGATAGATGTACCAAAAAGCATCAAACGGGAGAAACTTGTTACCATAATTGGTAATATTCTTGATAACAGCTTTGAGGCGGTGCTTGCGAGAGAGGAGTCTCAGCGTCTGGTTAGATTGTCTATGACCGATCTTGGCAATGATCTTATTTTTGAATTTGATGATTCAGGTGAGGGTGTCCGGAGAAGTGACTGGAATGCAATATTTACAAGGGGATTTACCACTAAAAAGAAGCAGGGACACGGTATGGGGCTTTACCTGGTGGAGCAGGCTCTTTCCAGGGTGAAGGGTACTGTAAGCGTCGGTTCTTCGGATCTTGGCGGGGCTGCATTTACAATAATCATACCTAAAAAGAGATAGCCGTTTATCGGGGCTGGTCTGTAAAGATGTATCTCCTTAACCTGGTGAGTTGCAAGGAAGGTAACTGCACCCCACAAGGGGGTACTGAACTGAGTTACAACTTTTATGGAGTAAGGCACTAACACCCCACAAGGGGGTATAAGTACCTTGTGGGTAAATGTAACGTCATAATTTCAAAACACATTCTTCCGTTTCTTGTTTTTTATGACAGGGTTTATGGAGTAAGGTACTAATGGAATTAATCCAGATAGTGATCATTGAAGACGATGAAAAAATAGCTGAAATTCAGCGTATATTCACAGAGAAAATTAAAGGGTTCACTGTTACGGGAATAGCTCATTCCATAGAGGAGGGGGAGGAAATGTTGCAGATATTGAAACCTCACCTGGTGCTGTTGGATATTTTCTTTCCCGACGGGAACGGTCTTGAACTGCTCTGGAAAATAAGAAAAAATTATAAGAAAACTGATATTGTGCTCATTACCGCGGCCAAGGAACGAGATATTTTTCAGGAAGCCCTCAGGGGGGGAGTTTTCGATTATATTCTCAAACCCCTTAATTTCAGCCGTTTTCAAAATATGTTGAACAGGTATGCTGAACATAGGAAAAAACTACAGAAAATAACAAAAATTAATCAACGAGATGTAGATATATTGCTGCGCCAGGAAAAAAAAGAGGTCAGTCATAAAAACGATCTTCCAAAAGGGATTGATCCAATAACATTGCAAAAAATAATTAAAATTGTGGAAACAGTTGGCAGTGAAGGCATTAATGCTGAAGAGGCAGGAGGGAAAATTGGAGTCAGTCGTACTACATCACGGCGTTATCTTGAATATCTGGTATCAAACGGAGTGATTACAGCGGATCTTTTTTATGGGACCCTGGGCAGACCTGAGAGGAACTACTCCACTATTTCCAATCGGCCTAAGGAGTGAGATTAGGGGATTGATGATCAATAGAATCAAGAAATTTCGTGAGTTATCATCCGACGAGAAAAAACTGTTTCTCGAAGCATATATGACTGTTGGAATTATGCGGGCAGCGATCCTGAGAGTTCCTTTCAAATGGTTGACACGTTCTCTTGCGCACCATAAGAACGATATAGAGACTATACCACTGGATGATGGTAAGACCCGGATTGCTCTCTTAGTTGGTAAGGCAATCAGCAGGGCGTCAGCTTATACGTTCTGGGAGAGCACCTGCCTGGCTCAATCTTTTACTGCCCGGCGGATGCTCCAGAAGCGTGGAATTTCGGGAGTTTTTTATCTGGGTGTGGCAAAAGATTTGGATGGTACAGAAAATATTAAAGCACATTCCTGGTCGCAGTGCGGTGATGTGATTATTACCGGCGATGGGGGACATAGGAATTTCACCATACTTTCTGTGTTTGGATGGACGGGCAACTGAGGAAAGAATTAAAAATTTACGGTAAAGGGATTATCACCATGAACACCTTGCAATATCATAATTCTATTTATACCAGTTCCCTGCAGCAGCTTTCCCTGTTCAGGAAGCAATTTCCATCTGCCTCATTCTATTATAACTTGTTTTTCATTATCTTTCGGGCCAGCAGGATGGCAAAGCGAGGAGATTATGATGGGCCTGCCTGGGGCAAAAGCAGTTACGATGTTTTGCGGGCAATTGAGAAAATTGGTGTTCCAATAGAAATTACAGGAATTGAACACATTATGGAGCATAAGCATCCTGCTGTTATAATTGGCAACCATATGAGTATGATGGAAACCTTACTTTTACCTGTTATGATTCAACCATTGAGGAATGTGACCTTTGTCGTAAAGGAGAGCCTTCTCCACTATCCAATTTTCAAATATGTGATGCGCTCACGTAACCCTGTTGCTGTTGGCAGAACGAATCCGCGAGAGGATTTGAAGACAGTTATGACGGAGGGTGTTGAGAGGTTAGGCAGCAGAGTTTCTGTGATCGTGTTTCCCCAAACCACCAGGTCTCAGGAATTTGATCCAAAGCAGATGAGCTCAATTGGCGTTAAGCTTGCCAAAAAGGCTGATGTTTCTGTTATTCCACTGGCTTTAAAAACAGATGCCTGGGAGAATGGAAAACTATTCAAGGACTTTGGTAGAATAGACAAGAGTAAAACAGCCCGCTTTGCTTTTGGAAAACCCCTGAAGATTAGTCGAAGGGGCAATGAAGAACAACAAATCATCAATCACTTTATTACGGAGAAACTGGATAACTGGAGGAATTAACAGATTGTTTGAGATACCGTATTCCTGAAATCCTGTCACTCAGTTCAATACCCCTCTTGTTGGGTGTTGGTTTGGGGGCATACGTCATCAAGGGGGGGGGGCGAGCAGTTCGGGGTCATCATTAAGATCCAGATCCTCATCCTCTTCGTTTTCGTCATCTTTGTCATCCCCATCTACGTCGATTTCCTCTTTGTCATCTCCATCTACTTCTACTTCTTCATTGTCATCTCCATCTACTTCCTCGCCTTCATTTCCATCGTTCTGGGCTTCTTCCAGCTCTTCTTCTTGTTGCGCAGCTAGCTCATTTTTTTGTCGAATTGCTTTGGGGATTTTAGATTCCGGGAGTACAATTTCAGTAATTTTAGCAATTTCTTCCTTAAGATCAGCATCCTGAAGACAGACTTCACACGATTTAGCGTGCTTTTTTATAAAGGAGACCATTCTTGCCGGTGCCATGGTTTCTCCCTGAACATGGATATACCACGATTTAGTCAATTTGAGTAATCTCTCACACTGCATGTTTATTATTTTAAAAGTGAAGTTTTATATGTAATTATTGTGAACCAGGAAAATACTGCTTATCTTTCCTAGAATATAAGAAAACAGTACAGTATAGCAAAAAGTTGTTTTCGAGGTCAACACTTATTACTGTATTGTCTTCTTTTTTAGGATTGGATACATTTTTTGCTTGTTTTTTATAGCTCTTAAGAGTACTAAAATTGTCTCTTTTATTGACAGTATCCAGGGTGGCACAAAAAACTCTACTTATGTAGAAGATCTCAATCGTTGGGGCTGAGGAAGAGGTAAGCGGAAGTGGATAGGGCACTGGTGGTCCTCCCGGACTTCAAATCCGGTGTAGCGGG
>JAOZLO010000204.1 GCA_029934775.1 Desulfocapsaceae bacterium | reverse complement strand
CTGGTTGATCATAGTGATCTTGATGCCGAGGCAATATGCAGGGCGTCAATGGCAATTGCGGCTGATATCTGTGTCTTTACCAATAATTCAATCATTGTTGAAACAATTTAAAAAGAAGAGAATATAACAAATGACGAGTAATCAATCGTTTACACCAAAAGAAACCCTTGCAGAACTTGATAAATTCATTGTAGGACAGTCCAGTGCAAAACGTTCTGTTGCCATCGCCCTGAGAAACAGATGGCGAAGAAGGCAGGTGCCGTCACCGCTCAGAGAAGAAATTGCTCCCAAAAATATCATAATGATTGGCCCCACGGGGGTTGGAAAAACAGAGATAGCAAGAAGACTTGCAACGCTGGCACAATCGCCGTTTATAAAAGTTGAAGCCTCGAAGTTTACCGAGGTTGGTTATGTGGGAAGAGATGTAGAATCGATGGTTCGTGATCTTGTTGATCTGGCGGTGAATATGGTAAAGGATGAAGAGATGGACCGAATTGGAGGCCTGGCTGAGGCCAATGCTGAAGATGTGATCCTGGATCTGTTTTTGCCACCGGGGCCAGTGGCTGCGAGTGGGCCTGGAGGAGCTGCCTCTTTCACTATTGAAAACCCTGATCTTCCAGTAGAAAATAAGAAACCGGGAGAAAATTCCACAAGAGAGAAGTTTCGTCAAATGTTGCGAAACGGCAAGCTTGATGACAGGGAGCTTGAAATTTCTTTGAGTGAAGCTAAATCCATGCCGATGGTAGAAATTATGACAACTTCGGGGATGGAGGATATGCAGTCTAATATTCAAGATGCCTTCAGCAAGATATTCCCTCGTCAAAAGAAGAATCGAAAGATGAAAGTACCCGAGGCTCTGGATGCTGTCACCAAAGAAGAGATGGAGAAACTGGTTGATATGGACCAGGTCATAAAAGAAGCCCTTAAAAGAACAGAGCAATCGGGCATTGTCTTTCTCGATGAAATTGATAAAATTGCTTCCCCGGGAGGTGGATCCCACGGCCATGGCCCTGAGGTATCACGGGAAGGTGTTCAACGGGATTTGCTGCCGATTGTTGAAGGTGCGACTGTTTCGACCAAGCACGGCATGGTGAAAACGGATCATATACTCTTTATTGCAAGTGGAGCTTTCCATACCAGTAAGCCATCTGATCTTATCCCAGAACTGCAGGGACGTTTTCCTATCCGAGTTGAGCTGCATTCTCTTGGTAAAGAGGAGTTCGTTCGCATTCTCACGGAACCTGAAAATGCGTTAATCAAGCAGTATATTGCTTTAATGGAGACGGAAAATATTGAGCTTATTTTCGAGGATGGCGCTGTCGAGGAAATAGCCAGGATTGCTGTTGAGGTAAATGAGAAAACAGAAGAGATTGGAGCACGTAGACTTCACACTGTACTGGAGAGAGTGCTGGATATTTTGTCCTTTGATGCCTCGGAGAGGGATGAGGGAACCTTTGTTGTCACGGCAGAATATGTCAAAGAGCAACTCAATGATATTGTTGAAGATCATGATTTAAGCAGGTTTATTTTATAGGCAACAGGTTAAAATGTTTGGTAAATTTTTCACTAAAAGAGCGAAGCAATATGATACAGCGGCTGTGTTGGCTGTTTCCCATGGTGTCTCTACTGAGATGAATTACTGTCCAGTTTGCGGTGATGAATATAGAGCAGATCGGACGCAATGTGCGAGCTGCGACAGGAAGTTGATATCAGGCACGGAAAAGCTTGCTCAAATTCAGGAAAAAGAGCAGCTTTTGTCCGGGCGCTCAATGGAAATCTCCATTGATGATGAGCTGGTAACACTTAGAAAGGGGCCGTTAAAAGATGTGAAACAATTGCAGAAACTCCTTGCACAAGAGCGGATACCAGCCGTTCTGGCTGGGGATGAACAAAGTTGTGGTAGAGGATGTTCCGGCTCGGAGATGTATCTGCAGGTCCGAAAAAATGATGTGGATGCCGCCATGGCTGTTCTCAGTCAAGACTTTATAAAGAGCACCGCATTGTCAAGTCACGATATGACTCATATAGATTCAGTGTACGTCCAGGGAGCAGAGTCAACTGTCTGTCCTGCCTGTGGATGCCAATTTTCACCATATGTAGAAGAAAACTGCCCGGAATGCGGCCTTTGCTTTGGCTGACACATGATCTGTATCTGTTTTTCAGATCAGGCAGGTTTTTGATTATGCCATCGTTTTTTTCTTGGGACCAAAGTGACAGGTTTTTTTTGAAAGGATAAGGCGTTATAGTTTAATATCTCCTCCACTTGATCAGTTACCTGTCTGCATGGTCGGATAGTCAGATCTTTGGTCGTTTCTATATCAACCTCTCCCTTGCCCTGAAAATGAAGAGTAAGCAGGACAGGGCAGGTGCCGTGGTATTGATAAAGAACCTTTTTTACTTTTTCTAATTGTTTTCTGCTCAGTTGTGTTGAATCCAGTTTTATTTTCACTGATTCTGTATATTTTTCTCTTGCCTCCTGCAGGGAATCAATACTGTCGGCAATGATTTTGGGACCACGTTCGTCTTGTTGTACCACCCCCTGGATTACGAGAGGGTCTGTTGACGAGAGAATCTCTTCACACTTGGCGTATGTTTCTGGAAATACAATAATTTCAACAGTGTCAACAATATCTTCCAGCGTCAAAAACGCCATTGGGTCGCCACGTTTACTCTTGAGTTTTTTGCAGCTTCGAATGAGCCCACCGACTCGAACAGGCTGATCATTTCCCCAGTCTTTCAGGTTCTGGATGGTGGAGTCGATAACTGTAGTTATTTCTCTGGCGGCGTTATCCAGAGGGTGGCCGGTAATGTAAAAACCGACGGTCTCTTTTTCAAAGGCAAGTTTTTTTCGGTCATCCCACTCTTCAATATCAGGCATTGAAATTGATGTGATTTCCGCTTTTTGTTGAGTTTCCGGAGTTACCGAAAAAAGCGACAGCTGTCCGCTCTGCAGATCCCTCTGCACCGCTTTGGCCTGTTCCATTATCTTATCAAGTATTTCAAAATACTGCGATCGCTTATGACCCAGAGAGTCAAAAGAGCCTGATTTAATGAGGCTTTCAATAACTCTTGAATTTACCCGCCTGGAGTCAACCCTGTTACAAAAATCGCTGAGAGAGTTATATTTTCCCTTCTTTTGCCTTTCCTCGATAATTGAATCCACCGCGGCACCACCAACATTTTTTACAGCGGCAAGACCAAATTGTATCTTGTCATTGGTAACACTGAAGTCCGTGAAACTTTTATTTATATCCGGTGGCAGAACTTCAATATCATGCTCTTTACATTCACTTATGTAGAGCACCACTTTGTCTGTGTTTGTCATATCACAGGAGAGTAGGGCGGCCATGAATTGCGGCGCATAATGTGCCTTTAAGTACGCTGTCTGATATGAAATTAATGCATAGGCGGCGGAGTGTGATTTGTTGAAGCCATATCCTGCAAATTTTGCCATCAGATCGAAAATATATTCAGCTTTATCTTCCGGGTGATTGTTTTTAAGGGCACCTGCCATAAATTTGACTTTTTCTTGGTCCATCACCTCCTGGATCTTTTTCCCCATAGCTCTACGCAGTATATCGGCGTCGCCAAGGGAATAACTTGCCAGGATATTGGCGATCTTCATTACCTGCTCCTGATAGACTATGACACCATAAGTCTCTTCCAGGACTGGTTTAATTTCAGGTAGGGGATAGTTTGCGGCGGCTCTGCCATGCTTGGTTTCGACAAAGTCGTCAACCATTCCGGAATCAAGTGGGCCGGGACGATAGAGGGCAACAAGGGCAATGAGATCACTGAACTGCTCCGGTGCCAGTTTGACAAGGAGTTCACGCATTCCACTGCTTTCGAGCTGAAATACTCCTAAGCCGTCACCCTTGCAGAGCAGGTCGTAGGTTTTTGCATCATCCATGGGAATGGTGTCGATATTTAAATTCGTACCGATATCCATCCGGATATGTTTGAGGGTTTTGTCGATGACTGTCAGAGTTTTGAGGCCAAGAAAATCGAATTTAATTAATCCGGTCATCTCAGTATATTTCATGTCATACTGGGTAAGAGTTTCTTCCTTGCTGCCACGGCAGGTCGGCAAATAATGTGTCATTGGTTTTGGAGAAACAACAACTCCAGCGGCATGGGTGGAAGTGTGGCGTGCCAGACCTTCAAGAGTTTTCGAAACGGAAATGAGTTCTGCTATTCGGGGGTCGCTCTCTACTGCTTCCTGAAGTTTAGGCTCCTCATTCATTGCCTTTTTTATTGTCATTTTGAGCTGATCAGGAATCATTTTGGCAATCTTGTCGACCTCACTAAATGGAACATCAAGTGCTCGTCCGACATCACGGATTACGCCTCTTGCCTTCATTGATCCATAGGTGACTATTTGAGCAACATGGTCAGCTCCACCATATTGACGTTTCACATAGCTAATCACTTCCCCTCGTCTTTCCTGGCAGAAATCGATATCAAAATCAGGCATTGATTTACGTTCAACGTTGAGAAAGCGCTCGAAAATTAAACCGTAGGGGAGGGGATCGATGTTGGTTATTCTCATACAAAATGCTGCCAGGCTGCCGGCACCTGACCCACGACCGGGTCCAACGGGTATATCATGGTCGATTGCCCAGTTGATAAAATCTGCTACTATAAGGAAATAGCCTGTAAATCCCATTTGCAGGATGACATCAATCTCTGTCTGTAAACGTTCAGAATAGGCTTTTTCTACTTTCGCACTAAACGTTCCAGCCGTTCGCATGTCCTTGAATCTTGCCTTTAATCCATCCCAGCAGGTGGAGACAAACAGCGAGTCTAAACTTTCTCCTTCAGGAACCTTGAAATTTGGGAAATAGTAATTCCCAAATTCAATTTCAAGGTTGCACCTGTCGGTAATCTCTCTTGAAGTAGATATCGCTCCAGGGCAATATGTGAAGCTCTTCTCCATTGCTTCCTGGGATTTGAAGTGAAATTCATCTGTTGAAAATTTGAATCGTTTTGGATCGTTTATTGTCTTACCGGTTTGAATGCAAAGCAGAATTTCATGGGCATGGGCCTCTTCACGGTTGAGATAATGGCAGTCATTTGTGGCAACAACTTTTATACCCATTTCTTTGCCGAGTTGAATAAGGCCGTTATTTACAGGGGTCTGCTTGGGGATACCATTTTCCTGTATTTCAAAATAGAGTCGGTCTCCAAATATATTGTATAGTTCCAGAGCCTTTTTGCGTGCTCCATCAAAATCATTTTTACCTATGAGGTAGGGGATTTGACCATGAAGGCATGCGGTAAGGGCAATAATGCCCTCATTGTGTTTTTCCAGAACCTCCATGTCTATTCTCGGCTTATAGTAAAAACCTTCAAACTGAGCGATACTCGCCAGTTTCATAAGGTTTTGGTAGCCCGCATGATTCATAGCAAGCAGAACGATGTGAAAGGCAACATTCCCGTCGATCTTTTTTTTCTCCCGCATATCACCCGGGGCAATATAGAGTTCACATCCGACAATAGGTTTAATATTGGCCTTTTGGGCTTTTTTATAAAACTCAAGCGCTCCGAACATCGCACCATGGTCAGTAACAGCGACACTGTCCATACCATATTCTTTGCATTTGTCTAAAAGATCATCGATACGGATAGCTCCGTCGAGCAGACTGTATTGTGTATGAACATGAAGATGGGTAAATTTTGCACTCA
>JAOZLO010000203.1 GCA_029934775.1 Desulfocapsaceae bacterium | reverse complement strand
ATTTCTCCTCTATTATCACCATTATTTTGGGTTTTCCGGCTAGTGTGTACAGCTTCTTATCGATTGGGGTATCAGTCGCACCATGGGTGGCTGGAAGAATCCCAAAAGTAATAGTTACCAGGCAGATAAGGGAAAAGAGAAAAAATCGGTCAGGTTTTATGAATAGTAGATTATTTTTCACGAGCTGCAGATCTCTATAAAAATTTATCTGAATTGTGCTTGGCGCTTTACGCTGTACTCTTTTTCCCACATGATAATATTGGTTTGAACATTGGTTAGACGAAATTGAAACTGGAAATAACGCATACCCTGGTTGGCTCCTGCTCTTTCCACTTCCTGGGTTGAGTATATCAGGCCGGTTAGAAAATAATCGGTATCTGCCACTCTTTTGGATGCTTCACCCTGCTCAGTGTAAGCTGTATTTGTCTGGGATGTTGTTGTGGTGGGAAGGGGTGCTCCAATTCCAGTTGGATTATAGCGGCGAGTGGTATTGGTTGTAGATGTCATCTGGACTGTACCCTGCTGTTTGAGGCGTTCTTCGATGGTGTAGGCATGACTGACCTCGTCTCTGAATAAGATGCGGCCCTGAGATTTTTCCATCAATTTCACCCGGATTGTTTTTTGAAAAATATCTGGATCAATGGTCAGATTTGTCTTATTCTCTATGGGTTTAACAGCGATGATAGGAGTATGGCTTCCAGTGTAGAGAAACGATTGGAGAACAATATCACGGGCCATGAGATCTGCTGTGACCCGCATATCTTCAACACTTATCTGGTCCAGGATTGCATTCGGCAAGTTTTGGGTTACTGGCCGACGGTTGGTAACCTGCGCTGTCCTGGGGACCGGTACCTGTGTCGCACAACTGTTTATAACAAACAGGACAACGAGAAGGAGAAAATAGTGGTATAAAGTTATTTTTTTCATAATTTCAGTTTACCTTATAAAATTTTTCTTTCATTCTGGTAAGCAGTATCCGGGCAAGCATTTCAGCGTTTTGACTGTTTATTGCTGCTGGAACAATTCTCTCCGATAAAACAACCCGGCCGGTGGAAATATCTAATAAATTGGCGTCAATAAGCCTTCCTCCAACCTGATCAATGGCTCCGGTAATAATGAACTCCGGAGCACTGAACTGTCCGGTTTCAGGTGCATTGTCCTGATTAACGAGCCCGCTTTGATTAAGTTCAAGTTCCCCTGTTAAATGGCCTATCTGCTCTCGCTCTATAATATTAAAAATATTTGATTTGACAAACACGTTGACAAAAGTATCGGTAACCATTTTTGAAATATCAGGTTGACTGGGATTGGAGGTAAAGAGACGGAAACTCACTCGAACCTGCTGGTCAAAAGGAATAACAAGAGGTTTATTTTGTTGGAATCCTGTGGGATAACGATTTTGAAGTTCCTTGGTTGTCTGTATGGGGATCTGGCCTTCAAACCGGGTGTCCTGGTAGTATTCTGATCGATCGTTTACCGGTTTTACCGTTGAAGGACGTGCCGTACAGCCGGATAGAACTAAAAAAACCAACATCAGTACTATAAGTGGTCGAATTGAAAGATGGGGGGGATTTGACATAATATGATTGTCTCCGGAAAAAACTCAATTTAAGGAAATACCATAATCTTACTTGCCGGCCCAATCATTCGACCGGTTGCAGTCTTTAGATTTTTTAATAATAGGACATGCTTAACCGCGCCGGGGCCGATACTTGATCCTTGAATCATTGTCACCTGGCCGGCCGGGAACAGAGTTGTCATCCATTCTGTTTTGTCCACAACCATATTATTGCCATCCAGAAATTCAAAACCAATATCGGCCCAGACGTTCTGGGTACTCATACGGTTTTCAAAATTAGCCTGTATGAGAAGCTGACCACCAGATAATCGATTTTGGATTGAGTTTACAAAAAGGAGTGTATTTCGTACATCACGATCCAGAACAACGGTACGATTAGTGTGCTGGAGTGGTGCTTCATTGCGACTGAGGGGGAGGTTTGGATTTCCTTTCTGGCAACTGCTGAGTGCAATCACCACTACGGCGGCAAGAGCAATTCGTATAGCAGTATAAAACATAGAGTGCTCCTTATTGTTTGTTGAAAACTGTGAGCAGTAGTGTGCCTCTACACAATTACAAAAATAATATCACATCGGGAAGATAATGAGAAATATAATGATCACCACAATCAGAATCATACGAAAAGATGCTGCTCAAGGGGAGTGACACAAAAGAGGCAGCTACTTCGTCTATTGGTAGTGAATGCGTTTTTCAACAACGACAAACTGGATGATGGTGATAATGGCAAGGATCAAAACCAGGACGACTGTCAGCGTTGCAGCGTAGCTGGTATCCCAGAAACTGAACGCATTCTCATAAATGTAATACAGTAAAAGAGAGCTGGCATTATCCGGTCCTCCTTTTGTCATTATAACCAGATGGTCTACCAGTTTGAATGAATTGACAACGGCGTTAACTGTGACGAACAGTGTGGTGGGCATCAGCAGGGGAAAGGTTACTCTTCGGAAATAATACCATCTTCCCGAGCCTTCCATGAGGCCTGCTTCTTTGAGTTCCGGGGAAAGTTGCTGCAGAGCAGCCAGGTAAAAGACCATGAAAAAACCGGATTCTTTCCAGATTACCATGACAATGAGGCAAAACAGAGATGTGTCTGGATTGCCCAGCCAGTTGTGGCTGTCCCCGCCAAAAATACCAAAGATCTGGTCAAAGAGTCCATATTCAGGGGTATAAAAGAAAAGCCAGATATTGGCGACAGCAATCATTGGCAGGACCGTCGGTGTAAAAAATGCCATACGTACCAGGGATCGGCCCTTAATATTTCGATTGATCAACAGGGCCATGCCGAGGGCAATAGCGATGCTGAAGGGAACTGTGCACATGGAATAAATAAGGTTATTAGTGAGAACCTTCCAGAAGATCTCATCGTCCAGGAGGTAACTGTAGTTTTCCAGCCCGATGAAAACTTCCGGTCGAGTTACTGTTCCCATGGAAAACAAGCTGTGGAACAGGTTGGAGCCGATGGGGTAATGTGTGAACAGGCTGATCATGAAAACTGCAGGAAGTACAAGAAGCCACCCGTTGACATGATTCCGGTATCGAAGTTGAAAGAGTGGTTTCAAGAAGCCTTCCTCCATGCAGAATCTTCAAGTCGCATGCCACTTTCCCTGTCAAACAGATGTATGTGTTTTGGTTTCAAATCAAGTTTAAGAAAATCGCCTGCTGTGATGTCTGCTTTACCTTTGACCGTCAACGTTATTGTCTGTTCCCCTGATCGGCAGACGATCAGGGAGTCTGCTCCCAGGTATTCGGTGGTCATGACTGAACTCTCTATCCCTGAATCTTCTGATATTTCAACGTTCTCAGGTCTGATTCCAAGAAGATAGGCGGAGATTGAGTCCGGCGATCGGGGCAGGTAGGAAAACGCTGACATAATTTGAGAGTCAGGAGTTAAAATATTCATTGGCGGGTTGCCGATAAAATTTCCAGTAAAAGCGGTGGCTGGTTGGTTGTAAAGATCTTCCGGAGTTCCATGCTGTTCGATTTCGCCATCTTTCATCAGGATAATTTTGTCTGCAATGGTCATCGCTTCGACTTGGTCATGGGTGACGTAGATCATCGTCATTTTGAGGCGCTGTTGAAGGGCCCGGATCTCCTGGCGCATCTCCTGGCGAAGCTTGGCGTCCAGGTTGGAGAGTGGTTCATCCATCAGGCATACCGAAACCTGGGCAACAATGGATCTTCCCAGGGCTACCCTCTGTCGTTGACCTCCTGACAATTGAGCCGGCCTTCGTCCGAGAAAATCAGAAAGACCGAGTAGGTCAGCGGTATCCTTTAATCGTTTTTTCTGTTCTTTTTTAGGCACCCTTCGTGCCTTGAGACCAAAAAGAATGTTTTCTGCTACGGTCAAATGAGGAAAAAGAGCATAATTCTGGAACACCATGGAAATATTACGCTTGACTGGCGGAAGATTGGATACATCCCTGTTGTCGATTTCAACAATTCCCGATGTTGGTATCTCAAGCCCGGCAATAAGGCGAAGAGTCGTTGATTTTCCACATCCTGAAGGTCCAAGCAGGACGAGAAGGTTTCCGTTTTTGCACTCAAAGTTGATGTTCTTTAGAACCTGGGTACTGTCCCAGCTTTTACAGACATCTTTGAGAATAATTGATGACATGAGTATTTTACCCCTGAATTCCTATCATAAAAAACAAGAACAATGTTTGTCGTATTACTTTGATATTATGGAAACATTTTTAGTTGTCAGTTATCAGCTGTCAGTAACTGATAACTTTCGGTTGCGAGCATTGTTCGCTTTAATACCTTACTCCTGTAACTCCGTAATAAAAAACAAGAAACTCAAATAATGTTATTTAATACCCGAATGCATAAATGATTGTACAAACTGGCGTTGAAACAGGATAAAGGCCACCAGCAGGGGTGACATGGTCATAACTGTGGCAGCTGTGATAATAGACCAGTCGACTCCGGATTCGGGTGCTCCGAAAATAGCCAGTCCCACGGTCAGGGGGCGGCTGTTTACTGAACTTGTGACTACCAGAGGCCAGAGGAAATTATTCCAGTGGTAGCTGACAGATACAAGTCCGTATGCAATATACGTGGATTTGGCAAGGGGGATATAGACTTTCCAGAGGATACCGATAGCAGAAACTCCTTCCACCTGAGCTGCTTCAACAAGTTCTTTCGGGATGCTCTTGAATGACTGGCGGAGGAGGAAGATTCCGAATGCGCTGGCCATGTATGGAAGGCCTATGGCTGGGATAGTATCAAGAAGTCCCATGCTGCTGATGGTGCGGTAATTTTCGACCAGGAGAACCTCAGGCATGATCATCAGCTGCAATAAAACCAGTGCGAACACGACATTTTTCCCGAAAAAATCAAACCTGGCAAAACCATATGCAGCCAGGGTGCAGAGTACAAACTGTGCTGCCAGAATCAATGTGACAAGCACAAAGGTGTTCAGCAGATATCTGGGAAAGGGTGCATAAGACCAGGCTCTTACAAAATTGTCTATTGTCAGCGGAGCAAACAGTTCAAAGTTTGTTGAAAATTCAGCCGGATGAAATGCACTCCAGAAAGCAAATACAAGAGGAAGAAGCCAAATTCCACCCAGCATCCAGGCACCGGTGGTCACAATGAATTTTTCCGCGTCAAATTCCCGGAACTTCATGGTATTTCCATTTTATAATGGGTTTGTTCAGTGCAGAGAAAATGTTTTCTCTGCACTGAAACATGATTAACGATAGCGCTTTAAAACACGTTCCGCCTGTTTCTGAGCATCCTGCAACGCTTTCTCGGATGTTTTGGATCCGGTAAGTGCAGCCTGAATAGCATCGTTCAAAATCTTATAAACCCTGCCGTTTTCATGAACAGAGAGTTCTGCCGTGGCAAATTTCAACTGGTCCCGGGCAATTGCTGCTGGTGGGAAATCCTTAACATAGGCTTTCAGCTCACTGGTATCGTAGGCATCGGGTCGTGTTCCCAGGTAACCGGTTCCGATACTCCATTGAGCTGTTCGTAGCGGCTGGGTCATCCATTTTACAAATTTGATAGCTGCGGCTCTTTCGGCATCCGTTGTCTGTTTGAAGATATAGAAATTTCCCCCACCTGTCGGGGTTCCCCGTTCTTTTTTTGCAGGGAGCATTGCCAA
>JAOZLO010000202.1 GCA_029934775.1 Desulfocapsaceae bacterium | reverse complement strand
AAAGGTATCCAACAAGGCAAATAGAGAATAAATCCAAAGCCAGAAATGTCACCTTTTTTTATGTTTATTTGATCATAAGATGAGCAACACCTTTTTCCAAACCATCCAGAGAAAGTTCAAACATGGGAAAAATATTTTGAATTACACCAATAGTACCGGCATACCCCCAGTTCCGTTCTGGAATGGGGTTCAGCCAAATCGCGTGGCTGAAAGTATCAGTAAGAAACTTCAACCGATCAATGGACGGTTTACCACTTCTCTCCAACGCATATATTGACCCATCAGCAGACATCAGTTCATAAGGGGCCATGGAAGCATCTCCCAGGATAATAAGTCGAGTTTCCGGATCAAGACGCGAAAACTCATCAATCTTTACCGGTTCCCTGTAACGAGCCGGATCAGCCCAGAGATAGTCATAAATTGTGTTATGGAAAAAATACGTTTTCAGATCCTTGAACTGAGATTTCGAATAGCTGAAAAGAGTCTGAACGATGTTGACATAGGGTTCCATGGACCAACCACCGTTATCAATGGCCAGAATAATTTTCAATCGATCAACGATCCCCCTCTCAAAAATTAATTCGATTTCTCCACCATTTTTCATTGTCTGATATATAGAGGCATCGATATTTATCTGGTCCCTGGCTCCCTGTGGTACAAGATTTCGTAGTCTCTTGAGAGCTTCTCCCATAGAATTCTGGGTCAGAGGTCCCTGGGTGGAGAAATCCTTATATCTTCGCTCGGCGGCTATCTGAACCGCACTTTGGTTACGAGAATGCCCACCGACCCGCATACCTCCCGGATGATGCCCCGAATGCCCTACAGGAGAAGTGCCGCCAGTGCCAATCCACTTTGAGCCTCCATCATGCCTCCCCTCCTGGTCTTTCAATCGCTCCTTGAAGTATTCGAGAAGCTCATCAGGAGACATTCCATTCAGCTTTTTTTCATCTTCACCCAGCTGTTCAGCTATCGCTTTTGGGTTTTGCAACCACTCCTGCAACATCCCGTTGGCAAGAAAATCAAACTCAAAGCCATCAATACCAGATAACTCCGCCCCTTGAAAAACATGGGAAAAAACCTGATCATAGAGATCAATATATTTTTCACTTTTCACGAGAACGGTGCGAGCAACGATATACAAATCATCGATTGAACTCACCATCCCCCCATTGACGGCTTTATGGAAAATAATAAAAGAAGTCGGGCTGACGGGGACACCAACTTCTTTTAATTTATAAAAAAATTCTATGAACATACTCTTTTTCCATAACCTTTTTAAAATCTCGTAAAAAGTTATTATCGGACTTTTTACGACGCCATCCTTTGGTAACCTGAAAGTCGGATAAAGCGCACACGTTAAAGGGAAATTTTCAGATTTTTCTCCGAAAAGTCAGGCCTTTCTCTTGCCAGTTAAATGTGTACGTATATTCATAATACGCACACGTTTGAAAAAAACAAAAAAAGCCCAAGGACTCAGGGATTTTGATGCCATTTTGAGGTTATAGTGTACGCTTTATCCGACTTTCAGGTTGGTAATCTCGTAAAAACCTGGAATTTTCGATGGCTAAGTAAAAAGCTTCATATGCGAGGCGCGTAAATTTTCTATTATTTCGGCGTACTAGGGTACGTCGTAATGATAGAAATTTTACAGCAACGAAGCAGATGGAGAGTTTTTACGACGCCATCACCCTTTGAAAAATCTTTTTTTCAAGCCCATGCTGCTCGCTCTCTGGTAATCTCCGCTCTTTTTGAAAAGTACTCCAAGATATGGGATTTCTCTATGCAACAGATCCCCATTTTTAAAATCAGGATCTGCTAAAAGTGCTCTTATCCAATTAATCAATTCTCTTGTCGCCGGTTTTTTCTCAATAGCTTCCATACTTCTCAGTTCATAAAATGCTTTTATCGCACTTTCAGCCAAATTCCTGTTTATCTCAGAAAAATGAACATCAATGATATTGCGCATCATTTTAGGATCCGGAAAAGCAATATGATGGAAATTACATCTCCCGAGGAAAGGATCGGACAAATCCTTTTTGGCATTTGAAGTAATGATAAACACCGGCCTGTGGTTTGCTTTCACTATGGTATCGGTCTCAGTAATATCAAACTGCATCTGATCGAGTACATCAAGCATGTCATCCTGAAACTCTGTCTCAGCTTTATCTATCTCATCAATCAGGAGCACGCATCGTTTGTCACTGTTAAATGCCTGGCCTATTTTTCCCATTTTTATGTATGCACTGATATCACTCACATCACGGCCGGAATCACCAAACCTGCTATCATTTAAGCGAGTCAGAGTATCATACTGATAGAGAGCCTCCACAAGTTTCATGCTCGATTTTACATTAAGAACGATAAGCTCCATCCGAAGTGTATCTGCTATGGCATGGGCCAGCATAGTCTTGCCGGTTCCAGGCTCACCCTTCAAAAGCAGGGGCATCTCAAGAGCCATGGATATATTCACAATTTTTGCAAGCTCCTCATCAAGGACATACTTTACAGCACCACTGAATCCATTTAATTCCATGTTTTTTCCTTCACTTTTACAGTTTTCGTCCACCTTAACATAAAAATTCCTCCTCTCCTACCGGGGGACAGGAAAAGAGCTCTTTCAGATCAGTAGAAAGACAAGTCTCTAATCACATCAGGACTCTTCAAAATTTCTCGTACTTCTCTCAACTATTACTGATAAACCGTTTTTGATTGTTACTTTCTGTGAAAATTTCTCAATGAAAACAGCTTAATCCTTCTAAAATTAAACATTTATAGAATAAATAAAAAAAAAATCCCTTATTTCAACTTAAACGACGACATTACCTTAATTTTTCTCCATTGCATAACGATTGACATTTAATTTTCCAGATTGTAGAGTCTTCAAATCATATGAAATCGTATAGAATGAGGATTGTTTTTGTAGATGATTTAATACTTTGGATGATAAAAATTTCAACATGTTGGATAGGAACAAAGGAATAATGCCAATGTCAGAAAGCACCATTAAAATCAAAGGAAAGAAGCAAAATTTCTTTCTTGACAAGGTCAAAGAAATTCTTCCCGATGAAGGCAATTTGAACCTGTGTCTCACTTGTGGCGCCTGTGCTTCAGGGTGCCCGGCAACGGGATTGGAGGATATGGATCCTCGCAAATTCCTTCGTATGTGCGCTATGGGAATGGACGAGGAGGCTGTTAAATCCCCTTGGGTATGGATGTGTACCATGTGTCAACGCTGCATCTACGTATGTCCCATGAAAATCAATATCCCGCAGCTCATTTACAATGCCCGAGCAGAATGGCCCCGTGAAGATCGTCCTAAAGGCATAAGAGACTCGTGTGACATGGCACTGAGAAATGACTCCAACAGTGCGATGGGGACAGCCCCTGATGATTTTATCTTTGTTGTTGAGGATGTTCTTGAAGAATACAAAGAATCACAGCCGGAATTCAAGGATATGGTCACTCCCATCGATAAGCCGGGAGCCTTCTTTTTTCTCAACCAGAACTCTCGGGAGCCTGTTACAGAACCGGACGAAATGGTCCCTCTCTGGAAGATACTTCATCTTGCCGGAGTAGATTGGACCTATGGCAGTAAAGGGTGGGCTGCAGAAAATTACTGCCTGTTCCTTGCTGACGATGAATGCTGGGAAAAGGTGACCCGCGTCTCGGCAAACCAGGCTGATGAACTTGGTTGTAAGGTCTTCCTCAACACCGAGTGAGGACACATCACATACTCAGTCCGGGCCGGACTGAAAAAATTCGAAATCGAGCACAAATTTGAAGTCGCTTCTATCTACACCTACTATGCGAAGTGGATCCGTGAAGGCAGGTTGAAAGTGAATTCTGACTGGAACAAAGATCGTAAAATAAAATTCACAATTCAGGATCCCTGCCAGATCGTTCGAAAAGGTGAAGGTGACGTGGTAGCTGATGATCTCAGATTCGTTATTCAATCTGTCGTTGGCAAGGAAAACGTCATTGAAATGACACCTAATAAATCAAACAACTATTGCTGCGGTGGTGGTGGTGGATTCCTCCAGTCAGGTTATCCAGAGGAACGTAAAGCATATGGGAAAATAAAATTTGACCAGATAGTAGCCACCGGAGCAGACTACTGTATCACCGGCTGCCACAACTGCCATGCCCAGGTTCATGATATTGGTCATCATTTTGAGGGTTCATATGGCACAGTACACGTGTGGACACTCATCTGTCTTTCACTGGGGATCCTCGGCCCCAACGAAAGAGCGTACCTTGGCGATGATTTGAAAGATGTAGACGTTTTTCACCCTGAAACATCGATGTTCTAGAAATGTGTAACATATCCAGGGGAAAACTTTTAACTGGCATGTTCTGATTTGGAGGAACAAAAGCGTATGAATTTTCAAAAAAAATTAGCTGCAGATGAATTTGTTGTACTGGCCGAAATGCACACCCCGAAAGGAATCAATATATCCAGACTTGTCAATGACGCCCGACGGATTAAGGGACGGGTTGATGCGGTGGTTGTTCCAGACATGGACAACGGTATAATGCGCATGAGTGCTCTTGCCGGATGTGTTCTGATGAGACAGGATGGATTAGAGACGATCATGCATATGTATTGCAGAGATCGTAACAGAATGGCACTCCAGGGTGACGCTCTTGCTGCTCATGTACTCGGCAATCATAATATTATTGTCGCAAACAGTGGAGATATGAGTCAAAGCGACCACAGTGATGCCACTCCAGTAAATGATATCGATGAAAGTCAGCTCATAACCGCCTTAAAATCACTTGAAAAAGGAAAAGATATGAGCGGGTTTGAGCTGGACGGCAATCCTGATTTTACTATCGGATGTACTATCCCCGCTTTTACTGATGCAGAAGCAGCAAAGAAGGAACTGGCAACAGCAAAGAAAAAAATAGCGGCCGGGGCCAGTTTTGTGGTTACCCCGTCGGTTTTCAGTGTGGAAGACAGTTCAGATTTCCTTGCCAGAGCCTCTGAACTAGGAGTTCCTGTTATCTCCTCTGTCTTTCTTATTAAATCTCTGGCAATAGCGCAATATATAGCAAACAGTGAACCGGAGGCAAATATTTCCGATGATCTTATCCGACGTATTCGTAAATCTTCTGATAGAGAGCAGGAAGGTGTTAAAATCGCGGGGGAAATTATTGCGGCTTTAAAAGAAAAAACTCAAGGTGTCCTTATTCAGACATTGGGCTGGGAACATAAGATTCCCGAAATTCTCGATGCAGCCGGACTCTGATTTACCAAAAATTCTTTTAGCTTGCCCCGATAAGCGAGATAAGTGCTTTAGAAAAACACCCCATAAGGGGATGTGAGTACCCTGGCGATATATTCATATCCATATTATGTAACAAAATTTTCTGACTTCATGCTTTTATGGCAGGATTTCAAGAGTACAGTACTCAACACTCTATAGGGATTGATCGATTTTTTCGTTTAACCCTGCTCAACCAGTGACAGGAAAAGGTAATAATGCAGAATACAAATATACTCCAAACCAATAGTGACAAAGTTCTTGTCGTCGGCGGAGGCCTTGGTGGAATCAGGACAGCACTCGACCTGGCTGAGGCTGAAAAAAATGTCATCCTCGTCGACAAAGATTACACAATCGGCGGGTTAATGACCCAACTTGACCGCACTTTTCCAACCAACAACTGTGACCTCTGTACTCTTGCACCTCACCTTTCAGAGA
>JAOZLO010000201.1 GCA_029934775.1 Desulfocapsaceae bacterium | reverse complement strand
GAACCACTTTACTGTACCTTCAGCCATCTTGTACTACTCCTTTGTGCTGGGTTCCCATGAGAACCACTTTGTTATAAAGCCGAAGCACCATTTGATACTTCGACTGGAAGTCTGGCTTCCCAGACAAAATTGATTGTCAAAACAAAAACTTACTGCTTAAATTACTGGTGAGCGAGGCGGGAGTCGAACCCGCGACCTTTGGCTTCGGAGGCCAACGCTCTATCCAGCTGAGCTACCCGCCCTCTCAAGGCTTAAGAGTACCTTTAAACAACAAGTTACCCTTTTATCTCCACCTTGTTTTACATTTGTATAAAATAAACTTTATATAACAAGGTGAATATTTGATAGCTTGTAACAGGTTCAAAAAGAAAAAGCGAGTATAAGATTCCTTATTTGTGCTTTTCCAGATACTCTTCCCATTCAAGAGGCAACATACTTTTCTTTTTAGTATTGCAGTCCTTGCATGCCGGTACTAAATTATTTTTTTTACTGCGCCCTCCACGAGCCAGAGGCACGAGATGATCCATAGTAATATTACAGTAGGCTATTTTCATACCACAGTAATAACAGATCCCGGAAGCAGTCTTCTGCTGCCACCATCGGGTTTTACGAAATTTTCGAGCTTTATCACGTTCAGCACGTTTTTCAGCATCATCAAGTGCATCAAAATCAAAAAATTCCATGAATTACACGAGATCACCCAGCAAAAGAGCACGCATGGCTCCAATAAGATATAGAGAGCCGCCGATAACAATAATATCTTTACCAGTTGCTTTATCTTGCGCAAGAGCAAGTGCCTCTGCTCCCTCAGGTACACAGTATACGTTAGCCTTCTCCTCATCAGGCAGATAAGAATGAATATATTTCACCGATGCAGAGCGTTCACCATCGGGCTGGGTAAGAAAAAGGTGATCTGCCAGAGGAGCCATTATGGCAAGAGTACCGGCGAGGTCTTTGTCAGACATTGCGCCCCAGATACAAATCAACTTTTCGTATGAAAACTTTAACCTTAAAGTTTCAGCCAAATTCTTGACTCCATCTAAATTATGTGCTCCATCAAGAAGATACCGGCATACTTCATCTTTCCTGTCAGACTCAGTATGAAGAACCGAATTACGAAAACGTGGCTGCTCGAAATACTCCATCCTCCCCGGCCATTTCATCGTCGCAAGCCCTGTTCTCATGCTGCTGAAATCAACCTTAAACTCGTGGAGTTCCAATAACTTCAGAGCTGCAATCGCAAGAGACTCGTTCTCTCTATGAGCAAGACTTGGATGAGCAGAGTTCAAACCAGCTATTTCCTGTCCTGCAAAGCCTCTCTTGCCTGACCACCTCCATGTCTTTTTATCCCCTCTACTATAGTCAAATTCTTGACCAAGACAGAAGAGAGGTGCCTTTTTTTCTTCACTGACCCGCCTTATCACTGCTGCAGCTTCCGGATCCTTTGCACCGGAAACCACGGGAACTCCCACTTTAATAATTCCAGCCTTTTCACCAGATACAGCTGTAAGAGTATTACCCAGATACGCTTCATGATCCATACTTATACTGGTAATAACAGAAACCAGGGGTGTTACTATATTTGTGGCATCGAGTCTTCCGCCCATACCTGTTTCCAACAGCACGAGATCCACATCCGATTCAGAAAACCAGAGAAAGCCGAGGGCCGTAGTAAATTCAAAATAAGTTATTTTCTCCTGGCCCAGTATCCCGCATATTCTGGTACCCAGTTCAGCAAACTCCTCCTCACTGATATACCGGCTGCCAATCCTAAACCGTTCCCGCACAGAGCTTAAATGCGGAGATGTGTAAACACCAATTCTATATCCTGCGCACGCCAGCATCTCTGATAATGCTGCACATACAGATCCTTTACCATTAGTTCCGGCAACATGGACAAATCTGGACCTTTGTTCAGGGTTACCAACACTGGCCATAAAAGACAGCATGGCATCAAGTCCCAATTTTATTTTATGCATCTGCAGGCGATCGAGATAAGTCAGGACTTCATCATAGGTCATGTTCATTTTCACTGACACCCCACAAGGGGGTATAAGTGCCATGGTGATTAATGTAACCACATAATTTCAAGCACATTACTCGATTCGAAGTCGGAGTTTATGCCCTGGCTTCATAAGGGTGCTTATCTCTTGTTTTTTATACCCCTCAGGTAAGCGATAGACTCCGAGGGGGTACTGAACTGAGTTACAGCTTTTATGGAGTAAGACACTAACACCCCACAAGGGGGTATAAGTACCTTGTGGGTATATGTAACTGCTAATTTCAAATATATTCCTCGATTTCTTGTTTTTTCTTACAGAAGTTAAGGAGTAAGGCTCTAAAGTCGTTTCAGTTTAGCATAATCAAGATGCAGGGTCTTCGCACCATGCCTGTCAAAATGTACATCAAGAGACCGTCCATCAGAGAGCTTTACCACGGTACCAACTCCAAAAAAAGGATGCTCCACTTTGCACCCTTTTGAGAAATCTGACATATTCAATTTTATCTTTTTGGTTCGTACCGGGATATGATTTCTACTTGATGGTTCGGTATGGCCAAACATCCTGTAATCATCAGCAGGGCGATCTTCCACTCTCTGGAAAAGCCCGGCGCTCAGTTCACCAAGGAATGGGGACATTCCTACATTTTTGAACTGTCGATCCGGTGTCATCAATTGCCGGGGATAGGTAAGATAGAGATATTCTTTTGCTCGAGTTGTTGCAACATAAAGCAATCTCCTCTCCTCTTCCCACTGTTCTCCCAGCTCAGCTGATGCATGGGGGAAACGACCATCCGCTACCCCAATGATGAAGACTGCATCAAATTCAAGTCCTTTTGATGAGTGAATAGTTGAAAGCACCAGTCGTTTCATGCCACTCGTATCCTGGGATACAGTTTCCGGTGGATCGAGAGTTGTATCATCAATAAATGGTTGAAGTTCATCGTATCCCTTCATTATTGAACTCAGCTGGTCAAGGTCTTTTTGACGTTTGGGAAAATCGTCTGCATAAATTTGTTGAAAGACAGGCTGGTAATAGTTCTGCACCTGCTCATACAGCACAGAGGGACTTTGACTGCCGGAATGCAATTTTGTAAAGAGATCCAGCAACTTTGTAAAAGATCCTTTCCATGTTTTACCGGCTGGATATTTCGCCAAGGCAGCAAAAGGATCACCTGTTGTACCAATAAAAGTTGTGATTTTCTGGGCTGTTTTTGGTCCAACTTTCTCAAGTTGGAGCAGAATCCGATTCCAAGAAAGGTTATCTTTAGGATTGACTAATACTCGCAGAAAAGCCAATACATCTTTCATATGCGCAGATTCCGTAAGTTTCAATCCACCGCGTTTTTCAAAATCTATCTTTTCAGCAGCCAGTTCCATTTCAAGTTTATACGAGTGAAACCCTGAACGAAAAAGTACAGCTATATTTTCTATATCGATCCCTTCTAAATGAAGCTTCTTTATGGTTTTGACAACAAACCTGGCCTCCTCCCACTCATCTCTTGCAGCAAACAGTTTGGGCAGAACATCACCTTCAATGCTGGTAAAAAGTGTTTTAGTGTATTTCTCCTCAGCATTTTCAATAATATTGTTGGTAAGAGAGAGAATAGGTTGGGTCGATCGATAATTTTCTTCCAGTTTGATGATCTGTGTACTCTTAAAAACCTTCGGAAATCGCATGATATTATAAAAATCCGCCCCCCTGAAGGAATAGATTGATTGAGAGTCATCCCCTACAACCATTACATTATCATGGGTGTACGCAGCCAGACGGACAATGTCAGCCTGGATAAGATTTGTATCCTGATACTCATCTACCATTATATGTGAGAATCTTTCTGAAGTAGCAATACGCACCTGCTCCGACTCCTCAAGAAGACGTTTCCAATTCACCAGAAGATCATCATAATCCATCAAACCATGATTAAATTTGAACTCTCTATAATGTTTCTGTAGCTGCAGTATATCCTCTATGTGATCACTGAGATGAGCATATTGCGCGTAGATCAGATCATCCAGATCAATTGACTTATTGATGGATCCACTGATCATATTGATGATGACTCTTTTCGAAGGGAACCGTTTATCTCTCTTCCCAAGCCCTAAAGAAGATTTGAGGAGATTGATGATGCCTTCAGCATCCCCCCTGTCGATTATGGAAAATGTCGAACTGAATCCCAGCTCTGAGCCATAACGTCGAAGCAACATATTTGCAATCCCATGAAAAGTACCACCAACCACACGGTTGCATGTGCCATTAAGTAATCTTCCAGCCCGCCATAACATCTCCTGGCTCGCTTTTCTGGTAAAAGTGAGCAACAGAATCGACTCCGGTGCTACTCCTTTTTCAATAAGATGGGCAACACGATACACCAGAGTGCGTGTTTTACCACTCCCCGCACCGGCAATGACCAGCACAGGCCCCCGGGTAGTAATAACGGCCCTGTACTGTGGCTCGTTAAGTTCTCCCAGATTTATTCCATTTTCGATCAAATTTCTATGTTCTCCAACGATCTCACTCTTCATGCGGGCTACCTTAACACAGTGTTTTTCCTGCCGCAACGTCAGTTGACAAAATACGATGCCCGGTTATAGTAATTTAAAATATCTATACCAATGCCGTTTCCTCAAAAACAAAATAGACAACAACGTTATGATATCGGACATATTAGAGACACCCTTTACCAGCGAAGCTCTCTTGGAAATTTTTCCTGAAGAAAGAACAGATGCATTTTTTGAAGCTCTGTTTGGAGATGCAAAAGAAGGCTCTTACGACATTAGGTTAGGCTACAGGGGTATGGACAGTGAAAGCCTGACCATGGAATTACTCCTGCATGAACGACCGGACTGCTGTCTGGCATGCAATCTTACCCAGGGCCTTCCCCAGGTATTTGCCCGCCATCCAGTCATTGACGTCAGCTCCATTGTCAGGGACATTGACAAACTCATCGGGGATAGGGGTATATGCAGAGAATGGTCACTGGGGCATACAGAACAACGAAGCAGTTCACTGCATGTCATTCCGATCAAAATAATGCTTCAGACCGATTGAAACTTCTCAAATTTTTGAAATATGATAAAAAAAAAGGCCGACTGTTACCAGTCGGCCTTTTTTACGTATAAAAACAATTAACTGCTGACCCTGCCACGCCCTTCTGCCTTGGCATTATAAAGAATATCGTCAGTCCGCTCAAACCATTGCGTTAATGTTTCATCTTCCTGCATCTCCGCAAGCCCGATACTGATTCCCAGTTTGATGTGTTGACTTGCCCAGACGTCAAGTGCATCAACCCCGGCACATAATCTTTCCGCCAGGATTCGAGCACTTTTCACATCGGTATTATCAAGAACAAGAACAAACTCATCCCCACCCATACGAACAAGAAGATCGGTGGAGCGAACAGCATGACTCAAAACATTAGCTACAGAAATCAACACTTCATCACCTACCTGATGTCCGAGGCTGTCATTAATATTTTTAAACTTATCGAGATCCATCAAAATCATGGTCAAAGGTCGATTATATCGCCTTGCACTGTCAATCATACCAGTTATACGATCATCGAATACTCTCCTGTTTGCAAGCCCGGTCAAAGGATCATTACTGGCTCTCTCAAACAGATCTTCATAATCAAGACCACGTTTCAACGAATCTGCCAGGATTTCAATAGATTGATTTACCAACTCCATTTCCAGATCACTTAACTCCT